>JAWOBQ010000217.1:0-9609 GCA_046484255.1 Bacteroidales bacterium
CTCGCAGTAGTGGGGATATCGGATTATGTGTATTATGTTATACAAAAGAATGACCGTACAGGCGTGATAGGTGCTGTTTCGTTTATCCTTGTCGGCGCAATAGAGAATATCATCGACAGGACCTTTTACGGGATGATCTTTAGTGAAAGCGGAAATTATATCAACAGGCAACCCGCAGAGCTCTTTCCGGAAGAAGGGGGATATGCTTCTTTTTTGCAGGGACGGGTGGTTGATATGTTTTATTTTCCGGTGATCCGTACATCCTTTCCCGACTGGTTCATGGGAGGCCGTGAGTTTATCTTTTTCCGCCCCGTTTTTAACTTTGCCGATGCCGCAATAACCGTTGGGGTGTTTATGTTATTGATCTTTCAGCACCGCTATTTTCAAAAAGGCGGCAATGGAATTAAACCGGTAGCAAATAATTCAACAACTGCCTTAAATATAGATAAAGCCCAAGACTACCGGCAAAAGCAGAGAGCAGAACAGCAGGAAACGGAAAATACGGCATGAGTTATTCCTCTTTTCATTTCCGGCCTTCAGAGGGGTGATCATTTTCCCTGCCCCGGGTAAGCGTATTAAGGATCTGCACGGCATTGGTAGCGGCACCTTTGCGCAGGTTATCGGCAACGATCCAGAGATTGAGGCCGTGCTCTGTGGAAAAGTCACGCCGGATACGACCTACATGGGTAAAATTGGATTTTCTGATGTGCAGTGGCATTGGGTAAATATTTTCCGAAGGCCTGTCTTCCACGATAATGCCTGAGCGATCTTCCAGCAATTGTCTTATGTCTTTTAGCCGGAATGATTTCTCAAATTCCACATTTACGGCTTCAGCGTGGCCCCCGGTAACAGGAACCCTCACCACTGTAGCTGTAATTGCCATCTTTGGTGCCTCCAGGATCTTGCGGGTTTCATCCACCAGCTTAACTTCTTCAGTTGTATATCCTTGCTCCAGAAAATCTCCTCCATGTGGCAGAACATTCAGATCTATGGGATGGGGATAGGCTTTCCGGGCAGGCTCACGGTGTGCACGTTCTGCTTCTAACTGTTCAATGCCTGCGGCTCCGCTTCCGCTAACCGACTGATAAGTGGCTACGACAATGCGTTTTATGCGATAATAACGGTGTAGCGGGGAAAGGGCTGCTACCATCTGTATCGTCGAGCAATTCGGGTTGGCAATTATTTTGTCGTTCCTGCTGATCGTATCGGCATTTACTTCCGGCACTACGAGCGGAACTTCTGCATCGTTACGCCAGGCACTGCTATTGTCTACGACCGTGATCCCATGCGCTGCATAATCATAAGCCCACTGCCGGGATACTGCAGCCCCCGCAGAAAAAATAGCGTATTCCGCCCCCGAATGCTTAGCTTCAGGGAAAGAAACTACCTTATAGGGATCTCCCCGGAATGAAATCTTTTTTCCCGCAGAACGCTCTGAAGCTACGGGAACGATAGAAGTGACCTGTGGGCTGAGCTCTGTAAGGACCTCCAGTATCTCTTGCCCCACAAGGCCTGTAACACCGGCGACGATTATTTTCATAAAAAAATGAAGGTTTTCCTTGTAACTTTCCCGCAAATGTAATAATTTTATAGAAAGGTAACCCGAAAGCATTAAGCCAATGAGCCGTATTTGTTTGTTTTTTTCTTTGTTCCTGCTGTCAGGGATGATGTCAGCCCAGGTTAATGAGGATTTCTCTGACGGGAATTTCACCGCTAATCCGCCATGGAGCGGCGATGTTGCAGATTTTACTGTGAATTCATCCAATCAGTTACAGCTTAACAGCAGCGGGGCAGGTGATTCTTATCTGGTAACACCGAATTCTCTGGCCGGAAGCACGCAATGGGAATTTTGGATAAAGCTTGCTTTTGCGCCTTCCGGAAATAATTACGGGCGGGTTTATCTGCTCAGTGACGAGAAAGCTATTAAAGACAGTGCATTAAACGGATATTACCTGCAATTTGGAGAGCCCGGCGCGGATGATGCCATCGAGCTTGTGCGGCAGGATGGATTGTCTACTACCGTGGTTTGCCGTGGAACGGATGGGCTGGTGGCCGGTTCCTTTGAAATGAGGATGCGAGTGATCCGGGATACTGCCGGAAACTGGACGCTACTGGCAGACCCCGCCGGGGGATATAACTTTCAACCACAGGCTGCAGGGCATGATGATACTTATTCAGGAACATCATGGTTTGGGGTTTATTATGATTATACCATGTCCAATGCTACTAAATTCTATTTTGATGATATTCACATTCAGCATCACACACCCAATGTTACGCCCCCAACGCTGGAGTCGATCACCGTGCTGAATGAGAATGAGCTTTTGCTGGAATATTCGGAGATCGTAACTACGGAGACAGCCGAAAATCCTGATAATTACTCCGTCAGTCCGGCTGTGGGAAATCCGGCATCGGCAATACAGTATGCTACGGATGCCCGTAAGGTAACGCTGTCGTTTGCAATGCCTTTTACTTCCGCTCTTCCATATCAACTTCATATTCAGGGGGTAGAGGACCTGGCTGGAAACAGCATGACGGCTGCCGATACCTTTCTTTTCTATGAGGCTCAACGGGGCGATATCGTGATCAATGAGATCATGGCTAACCCAAACCCGCCTGTAGGGCTGCCTGATGCTCCCTATATTGAGCTCCTGAATACTGCACCTTATCCGGTCAGTATACATGATTGGCCTCTGCAGACCGGGCACTACACTAAAATGCTAAGCGGGATCAACATAAAGCCTGATTCCTTTCTGATCCTTTGCCATGAAGACCATGCCGGCCTGTTAAAGCCGTATGGCCCTGTATATGAGTTGCCTTCCCTGGTCCTTGCCAATACAGGAGCAACGCTGGTGTTAAAGAATTATAAAGGACAGGTGATCAACCATGTTGCTTACAAGGATACCTGGTATCAAGATGATCAAAAAAATGACGGCGGCTGGGCGTTGGAGCAAATAGACCCGGAAAATGCCTGTGCAGGCTTGAATAACTGGGCCGCTTCAAAGGCACTGCACGGCGGTACTCCCGGAACCCCAAACTCTGTTAAGGCTCCAAACCCTAATACCAAAGCACCATATATCAACAGCGTAGTGGTCTTAGATTCCGTGAGCCTGCGTGTGAAGTTTTCGGAAGCAATGGATACCATTAGCATTAAGGATGCAGCCTCCTATTTTATCGACAATGGGATCGGGAAGCCGGTGGAGGCCTCTGCCCAGGCCCCCGAATACCACTCCGTAGTGCTGCAATTGCCTGATGTTATTCAGCCCGGGCTGGTCTATCAGCTTAGGGTTGTGGATACCGTAAAAGACTGTGCAGGAAATGCAGCCGCAGTCCTGACGTATCCGTTCGCTTTGTATGATCCGAAGTTTCAGGATGTCATCATTAACGAGATCATGTGTAAGCCTTCGGATGATAAAGGATTGCCGGATGTCGTCTATCTCGAGATAAAAAATGTAAGCCCTTTTCCTGTTAATACCGCTAACTGGAAGCTTTCCTACCATAGCTATTATGGAAGTAAAAGCTTGTCAGGGCAGACGATCCTGCCCGATAGTTTAGCTATTATCTGCCATGAAAAAGACCTGCCGGAGATGCAGGACTATGGCCCTGTTTCCACTGTCAGTAGTCTGATCTTACCCAACAGTGGTTCGGAGCTGGTGTTAATGGATTCATTAAACCGCCTGATCAGTTATGTTCATTATTCGGAAGACTGGTACAAGGATGCTCATAAATCCAATAGCGGGGGCTGGTCGTTGGAAATGATCGATACGGACTATCCCTGCACAGGCTATGAAAACTGGCGTGCTTCTATGGCTGTAGAGGGAGGTACACCGGGGCGGCCGAATTCTGCAGCTCAGAAGAATCCGGATACCCGTGGTCCCGAATATATCAGTACTATATATGTAAATCCTTCGGTGTTTATCATAGAACTGGATGAGATGATTGCTCCGGATGCGTTGCCGCCGGCATCTGCTTTTGAAGTAAATGGGATGGGCCCTGCTGTTGGTGTTCAGTTAGTGGAACCGGCCTGTAACCGTATTCAGCTTATCCTTTCCTCCCCTTTGCAGGGGGACAGTGTTTATCAGCTTGTGATCAACGATAGTATAACGGATTGTGCCGGTAATCTTATGGAACGGACAGTGCTTCCGTTGGCTGTGCCCGGCATTCCTGAACCCGGTGATATTGTGATCAACGAGTTGCTGTTTGAACCCCCGGATGCGGCTGAGGATTATGTGGAAATAATCAATAACAGCGGCAAGCCCTTGTATCTATACAGGCTGAATCTTGTGTTTACCGACCCGCGCGATCTTTCCAATGTAAGTGAGGTAGCGTTGGATGATGAGAACCGTGTGCTTTTTAACAGGGAGATCCGTTGTTTTACACGTGAAAGGCGGAAGCTGAGTAAAGCTTATAAACGTGCTGTTCCAAAAAATATCTTTCAAAAAAATGATATGCCGCAATTATTATCAGACAGCGGGATTGTAAGCCTTGAGAATAGCTATGACGGGAAGCGGCTTGATTCCGTTTGCTATGCCGGGGATATGCACAGCCCATTACTGAAAACGACAAAAGGCGTTTCTCTGGAACGGATCAGTCCGGCCCTGCCCTCAACCGACAGGGATAATTGGTTATCCGCTGCAGAAACCGCCGGCTTCGGGACACCGGGATTTATCAACAGCCAGTATAACCGGCCGGGCGTTGCCCGGATTGGTGAAGTGAACCTGGAATATATATTGTTTTCTCCTGATGGCGACGGCGATCATGATGTGTTGATCATTAACTATTCTATGGAGAAGCCCGGTTTTCTGGGGAATGTACGTATTTATGATCGTAACGGGCGTGAAATAAGACAGTTGAAAAACAATGTGTTGATGGAAAAAGAGGGTTCGTTTATTTGGGACGGCGCTATGGATAATGGTGGAAAAGCCCCTATAGGGATATATATGGTTTATGTGGAGGTTTTTGATCCGGAAGGCAAACGGGAAAAGTTTAAGCTTCCGGCCGTGCTTGGAGGCAGATTGAATTAAAGATCAAATATTGGGGCAGGCTAAAGATACAACGCTGAGACGCACATTTTTGATCTCGTACAGCTTGTTTGCACAAGCTTCAATAGTGGCTCCGGTGGTGATCACATCATCCACCAAAAGAATATGACGCCCTTCAAGCCATGATGCGCTATCGGAGAGTTCGAAAATATTATGCACGTTTTTCCAGCGATCATATCGTGCCTTATGGGTTTGGCTGACGGAATGGGCCCTTCGCCTTAAACTTCCGGTATCTTTTACCAGCCTCATGCTTTCGGCCAGCCCATGGGCAATTTTATCACTTTGGTTATAACCACGGAAGCGCTCTTTTTTCCAGTGTAAAGGGACGGGAATAATGACTTCTGCACCGGAAAACCGGCGGGATTGAAGCAAATGCTCTCCAAACAAACCGCCCAGGTAAATGCCGGTATGGCCTTTATTATGATACTTGAGCTGATGGATCAGGTGCTGCACCATTTCTCCTTTTTGGTAATAAAGAAAAGAGGCGGCCGACTCAATGAAAACACGGCCCCAAAAAATGGCTTCTACGGGGTTATTATAGTGGAAATGAAAATGGGTAAGGGGAAGCTGGTACTCACAGAATGAGCACAGAACGTTTTCCCCCTGCTTTAACGTCTGCCCGCAGTATTCGCAATGAAACGGAAAGACCAGATTGAACAGGTCGTTAACGGGCTTTATTAAACGCGATACCGCCAGGCGAATAAGATTTTGCATAGGTCATTCATTTTGGTGGTCTAAGTGCCGGCCTGGAAAACTGGATATCCTTGATGGAAAAAGGGTTCACGGGGAATTAAAAGCATAGCGCTGTTCCGCTTTTGCAGCCTTGATTTCGCCACCGCCTGAATTATGCGGATAGCTTCTGAAATATCAGGCATGCCTGATCCGGGATATCGATGGTTCTCTTTTTCTTCAGCATGGCATTGTTGCGTTCGGCCTAAAAAGGGTAAAGCTGTTTTTCAGCAGATGTAATAAAGTTTGTGTTTTTAGACCGGACTCATTGTTGGTCTATAAAAAAAAAGTATTTATTTATTAAACAATATATTTTCAACATAAAATTATATATTTTTGTAGCAAAATCAAAGCATTTTATACTGAATATATTATGGAAGACAAAAAAACAACTGATTTCAAAAAGCGAGAAAACACTTACCGGATAATAATAGGTATCCTGGTGGCTGTTATTCTTATAATGGGCTGGCAGTTAATGCAGACAAAAACGGAAGTAAAAACAGTAATTGTTGAGAAAGAAAATGTGCGGGAAAAACTGGAAGAAGAGTTGGATTTGTTGATGGAGGAACATGAGCAAGTGAAGGAGGAATACAGTGAAGTGACGGAGGAACTTTCGCAACGGGATTCGGTCATCAGGGAACAGGCTGAAGAGATCGAACGGTTAATTGCTACGCAGGCCGATTATCACAGGGTCAGGAGAAAACTTGAATATTTGCGGAATTCGCATAAACAGTATGTACAGCAGATCGATTCCCTGTTTACGGTAAACCGTGAGCTGAAAGCTGAGAACGTGGAAATCCGGGAGCAATATCAGCGTACACAAACAGAAAAAGAACAGATATCTGAAGAAAAGCAAAACCTTGAAGACAAGGTAGATATTGGAGCAATGTTGAAAGCATATAATGTTTCGGCAAAAGCCATCCGTGTGGGAGGATGGTTCAGTGATAAGGAAAAGGAAACGGATAAGGCCCGCAGGCTGGATAAGATCAAGGTATGCTTTACCATCGGGGAAAATTTAATAGCAGAACCCGGAGAACGAACCGTATATGTTCGAATCTCCCGCCCGGATAACCAGGTGCTTTATAAACGCAGTGAGGATTTCTTTATGTTTAATGAAGAAAAATTGCAGTATTCTCTGAAGCTGGATATAGACTATCAGAATAAAGAGCAATACCATTGCCTGGAGTGGGAGAAAGATGAACATGCTAAAGAGGTGATGGAAGGAACCTATAATGTGGCCGTTTTTATTGATGACCATGAGGTAGGTCAAACCAAAATGATCCTGGAATAACGCTGCCCTAAAAGACAGATCAATCAAGAACAGAGCTCGGTCACGAAAACCTTCAGGTTTTGGAAAACAGGGATTTGTTTGTTATTTAAAAATGTGCACGTAGCTGGATACGTCCTACATGGACTATATTAGCAGCGGGCGTTTTACGTCCTTCATATTGCAGGTTGAGTTGAAGATATTCCAATAGTCTGCGCTGATAACTGAGTTCCCAGCGGAAATTTTTTCCGTCTTTAAATCCTTCAAGCATCTCATATTCCAGGTTGTTGACATTAGCTGCCGGGAATTTTATATTCAGAAAGCTCCCCCTGAGTTGCATATTTCCTTTATCCAAGGCGGCTCTTCGCACTTCTATACGATATTCATAAATATCAGCTTTTTCCTGTTTGGGGGAGTCGTTTGCCTTATGGGTCAGGCTAAAGACCCCTTTAATGCGTAAATTCACCGAGGGTTGAAAACTTAATGAGGGTTCCAGGCTATGGAAGTCAATATTATAAGCTCTGTTTTTAAAATATTCGGAATCGCGCCGTTTATTGCCCAGGCTTGTCTGTGAAAAAAAACTCCATTCAGTAGTGATATTCCAGCGGAGATTGAGTATGTTTTCTTTCTTTTGTTGCTTTTCCCATCCGTTGGCCATAAGGCTTTTGCTTTTGGTTTTTTTATAGCTCCAGTTGGCACCAAAACGGGAGTTATTGCGTTGAAAGTGTAGTACGTTATGCAGTTGTTCATCCAGTGTTAAGAGATCTGAGCCCTTCCCGCCCCGGTAAAAAGGATTATAGGCCTTCAAAAAGTCGTCCAGTTGGTTTTTTTGGGTTATACGCGAGGAAAAACGGTTGGAAAATTTTGCCAGCCCCTGAGCCAGTTTTGATTCATTGTCGTTCCATAGCCGGGAAGGTGTCAGGTCTAAAGTTCCTGAGAACTGGTTGTTATATACGCGGATATATTCATCGGCAGGGATAAATACGCGTATATAATCGGCTTTGTCCTGAAATTGGGCAACTTCAAATTCATCCTGTTCTTTAATGCCGTTGTTATTATAATCAATCCATTCATACACGCCTTGCCCGGGGCTAACTTCCATATAGGTAAAATCTTTTTTTACTTCCATGCCTGAGCCACTTTGGTAGAAAGTTTGGGCAGTGATTGCTCCTCCGGCGAAATTGGCGGAATAATCCAGGCGGGTGTTCAGCGTATTCTCGGTCGGTTGAGCGCTAAGTGTGTCTTTGGTTTCCAGCTTTCTCATACCCGTACGCAGTTTCAGTTGTTGATGTTTGGAGGGTTTCCAGTTTATCGAGGCAGAAGCCTGGTTAGCAACGGAGGTTTCGGTAAGAATTCCGGCTACCGGCAACCGGTCTTTTCGTTGTTCGAATCTCAGGCTGGCATGGAAGCTTCCGGTATCCGGCATAGCGACCTCTGTTCCGAGGGTGTGGTGTGCAAAACTATTGGAAGCCAGGCTGTCGCTTGCTAACCGGAAGCTGTTGTGTTCATAGTCTTCATCCAAAGAAACCGTAAAATAACGGAATTGCTTGCCGCCCTTGATACGATGTCGAAGGAAACGGCTTTCCAGACTTGATTGACGGCCCTGTAGCAAGCTGCCTTCGATGTACAGGAAATATCCTTTTTTATTAAAGTTTCCATCTAGCGAATAACGGTTGCGCTGTATACCTTTTCCATGTTGCAGATATTCGTGGGAGACATTGAGCTTTCCTCGCTGTTGATGAGAGATCCCGGTGGTAATTTTGGTTTTGATCTCATCCCTCTCAAGGCGGTCTTTTAGGTTCCAGTCGCGCTCAAACTCACTGCTTCTGAACCGGTTAACCGGGCTGAAATGCTGGTGCACAAACCTGAACTCCCCTCTGCTTACCCATTCAAGCTTTGAAGAATCAGCATTTTTGCCGGGCCTTTCTTTATGCTGTAGCCAGATTTTGGAGGCGATCCCTTTATTGTCTTCCTCATCCAGCTCAGAAAACAGATTTTGGTCATGGTTGGAGGCCGATAAATTCATCCCGGATTTTGTTTTTTTGCTGATATCGTAAACGGCCGACATCTCTACAAGCTGTTTTCGCTCAGGGGGAATAATCCTACGCACGGGGGCAAATTCCCCCTGAGGTACTCCCCCTTTGGGTTCTACCCATTTATAAACCCTTCCGTTGGCATCGGTTTCTGCCGGTACATAATTTCCCTGGTTTTTGCCTATCCTGGAAAATTTAACATGATAACAGGCCGTGGATGGATCCGTAGAGTATACTAATACCGAGTCATAACCCAGCGAATCAGTCATCCTGTAAAGAATCTTGTCCGTAGTAAAATCTACCGAATCAATGCCTGAGCTTACCGCTTCACGGGGATCGTCTCCGGCGTTTGCCAGTATAGACCTGCTCGTGTCGTCTAACTCCATATCAAAAGGCTGGTTTTTCAGGTCGCTTTTGTTAAAGTAGCTTACATCCAGGCGAAGATTTTTTGACTGATAACGGGTGTTGGCTGTAAACAAGCTGCGCGCATAGTTGCGGTCGGCATATTCGAATTCCACTATGATCCGGCTGTCTTTGG
>JAWOBQ010000291.1:0-6167 GCA_046484255.1 Bacteroidales bacterium
TGTTTCCGTTTATTGACAGGAGTAAATTTTAAATCATGAGTCCAGTCTAAAAAGGTCCCATTTGATTTTTAGCGGTTTACCCCAAACCCTAAAGGGTGAAGCCGCTGAAAATCAGCCTCCCTTTAGGGATGGGGTAAAGCTGATTTTTAGCGGCTGTGATACATTTAGTGTTTTTAGACCGGACTCAACAAAAAAAGGGAAATGGCACAAAATTTGCATATATTATTTATTGTACGTATTGTACTTAAATGTTCGAGTAACGGCCTTTTGCCGGTGACAATATTGAATAAGAATTACTAACTTTTAAATTTTGAATTATGGCTATCAAAAAAGTATGGATCGAAGAAGATTGTACAGCTTGTGAACTTTGTGTTGAAATTTGTCCTGAAGTTTTTGAACTCCCCGATGATATTGCAATAGTAAAACAAGGAGCAGATTTCAGCGCCCATGAAGAAGAGATAAGAGAGGCAGCCGAAAGTTGTCCGGTTGAGGTAATCCATTTCGAAGAGTAATTTCGTCTGTTATTGGTAGCACAATTTTGACAACTTTTCAGCTTAACCATATTTTTTCATCAATGCGTTTTACCACGCTCATACATCTAAGCTGCATTATATAATAATAATTTCAGGCCATCTGCTGCGTTGCGAAAGCCTTGAAAGTGAACAGGCATTGCATCCTCTTACACCACATTGCTACTGTTCCTGATGATATCGCGATTATTTGATGTACTGCATTGAGCTGTTCAAACAGCGCGTCAATCAATACTTTGCTGCCCAAACATTATTCCCCATCACTTTCCTGACACTTTCCTGATCTCCCTGATCCCTATCCTTTAACTCTTTGATATCATCAGGGATCCCGGCATTCAGCATCACCAGCCAAAATTAAGTTACTGATCTGTTTCTGTCCCATTTCACAATCTGAAAAGGGCATTTAGAAAAACTAGCACTGGCAACAGCCTTCTCAGGGAAAAATCAACATGAATATATAAAAGACCAAACCCCCCGACTGAACATTGTAGCATAATTTTTGTTTAATTATTTAGTGTCTGTCTATAAAGTCAAGTGTTTGATTCACAATGCTCGAATTCAAGGTTTACCCCGTTTTTTTATCGGGGCGTGCGAACCGAACGAAGTGAGCTCTTGAACACCTTTAAAAATAATTAAGCTTGTGAAAAAAATTTTAAACCGCAGTATACTAGCGTATATGAGGATTTAAAATTTGAACAACAACGCAGATATCTGACATTATGGACAAACACTATTTAAAAGTGTTTAAATCAACAATTAAAAAGGAGATTATTATGATTAAAGTAATTGAAGTTATTGCCGCATCCGACAAAGGATTTAATGAAGCAACGCAAAATGCTGTTGATGAAGCAGCAAAAACTGTAAAAAATATCAAATCGGTCTATATCAAGCATATGAATGCCAATGTTGAGAACAACAAAATCGTATCGTATGCAGTAAATGCGAAAATCTCGTTTGAGGTCGATAAATAATTTTTTCAAATTCGAAGATCATCGAAAAAAGCGAAACAGGTAAATACAAGTTGGTTAGCTAATTTCCGATTACACTCAACAGCTCACACTATGCCCCCTAAAGGATGGGGGGCATAGTGTAATATGCTTAATTGTTGAATGCGAAGCTGCTCAATAACACGGCATCAGTTTTATTCAAAACGGGAGCTCATGTTCTATTACTTTTCTGCCCTACAAAATAATCTTCTTTATTTTCAAATAATACATTAAAAGTTGTCAAACTACCGTATATACGTGTGATGTATTGCTGAAGATTAATTTTATCCTCATCGGAGAATTGCTTATGGCTGTTAATGTTTTGTTCAAGTACGCGTAGCCTGTCCCTAAGCATAACAATTTTGTGAAAGAAAGAATCGATGGGAATTTCTTTTTCTTTAAGATTTTCATCCCCGGGTTTTAGGATCATCCTTCCGCCCCTCCATTTTTCTCCCAGGGGAATGGTCTTTTGCAGGCCACCGTAGCGTTCCAGTACATCAGTTAATATATTTTCCACGTCCTGCAAACTGAGTTCCGGGGAGGTTTTATCGGCATCTTCCGGTTCTTCAAGGATATCTGCTTCCAGACGCTTTTTCGAGAACTGAACCTCTCCACCGCGCACAAATATGATATTCACTGTGCTCAGATCTTTAGAGCTGACGACTCCCTCGCCGTATTTCTCATGGTCTATGCGGGTTCCAATACTTAATTCCTGTTCCATAATCTCTTACAATTTTGATTTCGTGTAATAAAAATCTTTTGAAGCCTATTCTGCGACGGGGAAACTCCCATCCGATCAGCTGATTGCTTTTCAAGCCGATAAAAATATTCAATATCAGATAACAGTCCAAATATATTCGAAAAAATTTGCATTGTTTTGCTAAAAAATGAAAACGTTTTGCTGTCTAAGCTAAATGGCAAATCAACAATGTCCGGTAAAAATATTGACAAAAGCGCCATAACCCATAAAGAGAGATAGAATCAGTGAGTTATCTATTTTCCCGTAAGGGGAAATTTGTACCGGCTAAATCATTTCCCGGTAAAATCCATAAAAGACAAATACCGGGGCAGTACAAAAATCTTATTCCACCGGATTTATTTACGCTTCGGGGACAAGGTTTTTATAATGTTCATAGCGGTCCATTACTTCCCTGACAAACTTGTAAGGTTCTTCACCCCTGGCATATCCATATTTTACCACGGGATCATTATAATATTCAGGATCGGATTTATACACCAAAAAGGTATCTACCTCATTCCATTCATCCTCGTCGGCCTGGTATTTTTCTGCCAGTCGTCTGGCATCAAGCACATGTCCGAGGCCTACATTATAAGAAGCCAGAACAAACCGGATACGATCCTCTTTATTATCGATTTTCTTTTCAAACTGTTGTTCCAAATAGCGTAAAAAGTTTATGCCGGCCCGGATATTCTGTTCCGGGTCATAGACATCTTTTGCTCCAAAACGACTGGCTGTTTCGGGCATTAACTGCATTAATCCTTTTGCTCCTGCCCAGGAATCCACATTTGGCCTGAAATTAGACTCCTGTAATATTACAGAAGCCACCAGACGCCAATCCCAGTCAATTTGCCGGCTGTATTTTTTTATCAGATCATCATAAGGGGAAATTTTTCCACCTGAAATGGAATGGTACTGCTGGTTATGCTTATGAGCTGACTTACGGCTAACAAAATATTTGTGATACAGCATGTTATACTCTGCCGTTTTTTTAAACTCCGTTAACCATTGATTAATAGAGATCCGCAATGAATCGGCCCCTTTCTTCACTGCCCAGGCTAACTGCTGGGGAAAACTCACGGGTGTTTGTATATCAATATTATCATAATATGTGCGGTTAACCTTAGCCACATGCTCATCACAAACCGTGTAATCTATTTCCCCCCGGGCTACTTCTCTTACCAATTGTTCCGCTTCATAATCCGATTCCACAATATGAATATCTCCTCCGATCTCATCAGAAAGATTCTTAAGCCGGGATACAAAAGAAGATGACTTCTGCACATAAACCGTTTTTCCTTTTAAGTCCAACTGGCTGCGGATCAGGCTATCTTCCAGCTGCTGGCGAGACATTCGCCGAAATCCTTGCGGTTTATGTTGCACCAGCACCTGCCGGCTCAAACTATGGGGAACTGTAAAATCTACAATTTCAGCACGCTCACGAGTCACGGTCAAGTCTATCCCTATCAGATCACACATCCCCGTATTCACACATTCAAATTTTTCCGACAGGCTATTATCCACTTTTACCTCCAACTCCACGCCCAGGTGATCAGCATATCTTTTCAGCAAATCATACTGATATCCCATAGCCCTTCCCTTATATATAAAATAGTTAATTGAATTATTATCTGTAATCGCTGTAAGCTTCTGCTTTTCCAGGACCTGCTCAAGCACTGTAACCTTATTCATATCAGAGGAAGCTTGTTTTACTTTCTTGTCTATATAACCGATTTTTAAAGAAATCACAACAATAACAACGAGCAGCAGGGAAGTGCCTCCAATAAGAATATATTTACGATATTTTTGTAAAAATCCTTTCATAGTAATATAGCTTGGTGATACATCCGATTAACCCCCTCATATCCTAAGGACACCCTATAGAGCTTCCGGGATATGAATTACAAATAATTATTAATAAGATACTCAACAAGATCCGGCACTGCTTTGGTAGCCTTTTCTTTCATCACAGTAAGCGTTTCCATATTTAACATCGGCTTAGCCGCAGGATCCACATAAAATTTCGGGATATTGCTTTTGGCGTACTGGTACAATCCTGCTGCCGGATAAACATTCAGGGAGGTTCCGATGATCACAAAGATATCCGCTTCCCTGGTAATTTCGCCAGCCGGTTGGATCATAGGGACGGCCTCGCCAAACCACACCACATGCGGGCGCAACTGCGCCCCGTCTTCTGCTTTATCCCCTATATTTAACTGCCAGCCCCGGACGGGATAGAGCAAGGCATCATTAGCTGAACTACGTGCCTTCCGTATTTCTCCATGCAGATGCATCACATTTTTATTCCCGGCACGCTCATGCAGATCGTCCACATTCTGTGTAATAATCTGCACATCAAAAAAATCTTCGAGCCTGACAAGCGCATAATGAGCAGCGTTAGGCTCCGCTTCCATTACCTCCTTACGGCGCTGATTATAAAATTCCAGAACCACTTCCGGGTGCTTATGCCAGGCTTGAGGTGATGCAACCTCTTCAAAACGATACTTCTTCCACATACCATCATCATCGCGAAATGTTTTGATCCCACTTTCTGCACTAATCCCTGCACCACTTAATATCACAACACGTTTTTGCATAATCCTGTACGGAGAATTCCTTTACAAAGTAAACAAGATTTGCAAAAAATAGTTGAAAAAATAAATTTACTTTTGTGCATCCAAAATGTTCATTACGGAAGACAAAAAGGTAAACTCTTGGAGATTAAATTTTTAAATATCTAATGAAAGGAGGTCGTCATGACAGATGAGAAGCAAACAATCCAGGATCTGGTGGAAGAACAAAACTGGAAAGGCCTTTATCATGAGATATCCCGTATAGATGCTTTTAAACTGGCAGAACTAATCGAAGAGCTTTCCCCCACCGATGCAACCATTGTTTTTCGCTTACTTCCCCGTGACCTTTCAAAAGAAGTGTTCCCGAATCTTTCGTTTGAAAGCCAGGAAAAATTAGTCGAAGAGCTGGCCAACAAGCAGCAGGTATTACGGCGGATCTTGAATGATCTTTACCCGGACGACCGTACTGCCTTATTTGAGGAGATGCCCGGCATGGTCACGCAACGTCTGATCCAGTTACTTACGCCGCAGGAACGAAGTATTGCTACAAAATTACTGGGCTACCCGGATGACAGTATCGGTAGGTTAATGACCCCGGAATATGTAGCTATCAAGCCTCATTTTACTGTCGATCAAACCTTACAACATATCAGGGATTTCGGAAGAGATTCCGAAACGCTCAATGTGATCTATGTCGTGGATAATAACTGGAAGCTGATCGATGACCTTCGAATACGCGAAATATTAATGGCTAAGCCGAAGCAAAAAATTGAAGAGCTGATGGACCATCGCTATGTTTCGCTCAGCGCTTTTGATGACCAGGAAGATGCGATTGGCGTATTCCAGGATTACGACCGTGTAGCACTCCCGGTTACAGATACCGAAGGCATACTGCTTGGAATAATTACCTTTGATGATGTAATGGATGTGGCTGAAGAAGAATCTACCGAAGACTTCCATAAGTTCGGTTCCTTCCAGGATATTGTGATGAGTCCGCTAAAAGCAAAAATCCCACTACTATATAAAAAGCGGATCTTATGGTTGTTTGCCCTGGTATTTATGAATGTTTTTTCGGGAGCTGCACTGGCTTCTTTTGAAGAGACCCTGGAAAAAGCGATTGCCCTGGTATTTTTTCTGCCTTTGCTTATTGACAGCGGCGGAAATGCCGGAGCACAGTCGGCTACACTTATAATCAGGGGATTGGCTACGGGCGATTTAGAGATGAAAGATTGGATAAAGCTTGTAGGAAAAGAGTTTATCGTAGCGCTTCTGCTGGGAATTACTATGGCAGCCGGCGTTAGCTTAATTGCCAGCTTCCGTGCACCGGAAGTCATTCTTA
>JAWOBQ010000084.1:0-4976 GCA_046484255.1 Bacteroidales bacterium
GTTGAATTGTTTGCCCACATTCATAATGTCAGTCCTCCACCAATCCAGAATAACCCGGCAACATAATGACTAAGCCCCTTCAATACCCGGCAGGTGCGAAAAGAGCAATAGGGAGCATTGCTTTTCATTTCAAGTGCAAAAATAATCTATTCTTACAAAAAACCTCCCGGGCATTCTATGCTATTTGCAAAATTTTAACTATTCTTGCATTACATTAGGAAGAAATAGATTCCGGTTGGAAATTATATTCTATCTGCTGATTTATATATTTTTAACATCAACTGACAATATCATGCAAGAAGTTCAGATAAAAGATAAGGTATTTCAATTATATATACCACAGGAAAGGATTGAGCGCAGGATAGCATTCCTGGCTCAAAAAATTTCCCGGGACATGCACGGCAAGGATCCTTTGTTTCTTGTGGTTCTCAACGGAGCCTTTATGTTTGCCTCAGAATTGTTTAAAAACCTTTCTATTCCCTGTCAGGTATGTTTTGCCAGGTTTTCCTCTTACCAGGGTACGGAAAGCACCAAAGAAGTGAAAGAACTGATAGGAATTCCGGAGAATTTACGTGGTCGTCATATTGTCATCACAGAGGATATCGTAGATACCGGCCTAACGGTAGAACAAATACAGAAAAAACTACACCTTCAGCAGCCGGCCTCCGTGCGCATTGCTACCCTGTTATTCAAGCCAGAGGCTTTTGAAAAAAACTATTCGACAGACTATACCGGGATGGAAATTGTCAATGATTTTGTTATTGGTTATGGGCTTGACTATAATGGTTATGGCCGCAATCTGGCAGACATTTACAAATTAAAAGGATAAAGCAATTCTGATAAGGAGAAACAAGCATATAAATAATGCGGGAATATCATAAACTTCTTCCCGGCAAAACAGACAGAAAACATGCTGAACATAGTATTATTCGGCCCTCCGGGTGCAGGTAAAGGGACGCAATCCCAAAAACTGATCACGCATTATAATCTTGCCTATATTGCGACCGGCGACATGCTGCGCCAGGAGATCGAGGCAGGGACAGAAATTGGTCGCGCGGCTAAATCCACGATCAATCGTGGAGAGTTGGTTTCGGATGAAATTATCGTGAAACTGATCGAGAAAAAGATCCAAAAAAATCCTGATGTTCAGGGCTTTTTATTCGATGGCTTTCCACGAACAGTTGTTCAGGCCTATATTCTGGAAGGCTTGCTGTTACGTATGGATACTTCATTATCGGCTGTTATTGAGATCAAGGTAGAGCGGGAAGAAATGCGGCGAAGGATCATGGAACGTGGAAAAACCTCAGGGCGGGAAGATGACAATGATACAATTGTAGACACCCGGATGCAGGAATATGATAAAAAAACGGCCCCGGTAGCACAATTTTATAAGGAAAAAAGGCAATTTTATACCATTAATGGAATGGCTGAACCCGGTGTCGTACAACAACGCTTGCGCAAACAGATCGAAAAGACCCTTAAAAAAGTATGGCTCAATATCGTACTGCTGGGATATCCCGGCTCCGGAAAAGGAACCCAGGCAAAACTGTTGGCGGAAAAATACAATCTTAAGTATATTTCCACCGGAAAAATGCTGCGACAGGAAATAAAAAACAACACCAAAACCGGAAAACAAGCAAAGGCTGCCATGGATAAAGGGGATATTGTCAGTGATGAACTGGTCTTACCCCTGATCGAAAACGAAATCGACAATCACCCCAACAGCAATGGTTTTATCTTTAAAGGATTCCCCCGAAACATTGTGCAAGCATATATTTTGGATGGGTTGCTAAGGAAGCTGAACTCATCCGTATCCTCAATGATAGAGATCAAGGTGCCGGCATTTGAACTGCTTGAGAGACTGAACAAACGGAGTAAAACCTCTCGTGCCAGACCCTACGATAAATCTATTGATGTAATCCTGCATCGCATGAAAATGTATGAAAATAAAACCGTTCCGGTAGCTGATTATTATAAAAACATGAATAAACACTACTTTGTCGAGGGGATGGGGAGCGAACAGGAAGTCTTTAAACGTTTATGCAAACAAGTTGAAGCGGCCTATAAGAGGATCCGTTAAGAAGGAACCCTTTTATCTGCCGGCTTTTATTTATTTTTACCAAATACAAACAATCCTATGTTTAATCTTGTCATTCTGGGGCCTCCGGGTTCAGGCAAAGGAAAGCATTCCGCCAGCCTGGCGGATTATTACGGCTTGATCCACTTGTCCAGTGGAGAGCTGTTCCGGGATGAAGTATACAGGCAAACAAACATAGGAAAGCTTGCTGAAGAATATATCATCCGGGGAAAATTAGTTCCGGATACACATACGTTACGTTTTATGTATAATCATATTATCAATTACTTAGCCTCCCCCGCCATTATTTTCGACGGTTTTCCGCGTACGCTGAAACAGGCTTTTCTTATGGACAGCCTGATGAAAAAGAAAGGGATGAATGTCAAGCTTGTCATTGGAATACATACCTCAGGGGAAGAATTATTAAATCGCTTGCGCCGGCGCAGAAAAAACATCGATCGCTTTGACGATAAAACCGCTATCATAAAAAAACGTATGCTTATCTTTAAGGAAAAGACGTTCCCGGTAACGGAATATTACCGTCAGCAGGGAAAGTATGAAGAGGTAAGCGGAATGGGCGACCCGGAAACCGTTTTCCGGCGCATTTGTTTATTAGTTGACCAATATAAAGCGCATAAGCATATTCTATGAGTGAATCAAACTTTGTTGACCATGTACGGTTATTTGCACGCAGTGGCAAAGGGGGAGCCGGTTCGGTACATTTTTACCGCGCTCGTGCTATCCCCAAAGGTGGGCCTGACGGGGGTGATGGTGGTCGCGGCGGGCATGTGATAATGCGTGGAGACCACAATTTATGGACCTTACTGCATTTACGGTATACCAAACATATTTTTGCTGAAAACGGCCGGCCCGGGAGTGCCAGCCGTAAGACAGGAGCATCGGGAAAAGACCGTATCATTGAAGTCCCCCTGGGAACCATAGCGAAAGACGCAGAAACCGGCGAGCTGCTGGGCGAAGTCACAACTCATCAGCAAGAAACGGTGCTGCTTAAAGGAGGTCGGGGCGGCCTGGGAAATGACCATTTTAAATCTTCTACCAATCAAACCCCTCGCTATGCACAACCCGGAGAAAAAGGACAGGAACGCCAGATCACCTTCGAGCTGAAGTTACTGGCCGATGTCGGGCTGGTAGGAAAACCCAACGCCGGAAAATCTACCCTGCTGTCGGTAATCTCAGAAGCCAAACCCGAAATTGCCGATTACCCCTTTACTACCTTAACCCCCAACCTGGGCATTATCGCATACCGCGATAACCGCTCTTTCGTTATGGCGGATATCCCCGGCATCATTGAAGGAGCCAGCGAAGGGAAAGGTCTGGGTGTTCGATTCCTGCGCCATATAGAAAGAAACTCCATCCTGTTGTTTATGATCCCGGCGGATGTAGCGAATATCGGCGAAGAATACAATATGCTGATCCATGAACTGAAACAATTCAATCCCGAACTGCTGGACAAAAGCCGTATCCTGGCTGTTACGAAATCCGACCTGCTGGATGAAGAACTCAAAACATGGATAACAGAAGATATCCCGGGAGACCTGCCCTATGTGTTTATCTCTTCCCTTACAAACCAGGGTATTGAGCAAATGAAAGACCTTATCTGGGGAAAACTCCGGGAGTGAATCCTGCCAGCTGCCTGCAACTATAGCAACCTTAGCGGGAAGTGAAAAATGGATATTATATAAGAGTCCGGTCTAAAAAGGTCACATTTGATTTTTAGCAGCTTTTTACCCCCAACCCTAAAGGGTGAATCCGCTGAAAATCAGCCACCCTTTAGGGATGGGGGAAAGCTGATTTTTAGCGGCTGTGATAAATTTTGTGTTTTTAGACCGGGATCACATAATAATGCCTTCAAACAATATTTACCTCATATTCCAGTTTTACGCCAAATTTTTTTTCCACCGACATTCGTATCATGCGGGCTAAGTGAAGCACTTCATTTCCTCTGGCCTTCCCCAAATTTATCAGAACAAGGGCCTGTTGTTTATGCACTGCTGCATGGCCCACCGCTTTACCTTTCCAGCCGTCCTGCTCTATAAGCCAGCCGGCAGCCAACTTATAATGATCGTTATCTATTTCAAAGGATACCAGGTTCGGATAGGCTTTTTTTAGTTTGTCATGCTTTTCTACAGAAACCACGGGGTTTTTGAAAAAACTCCCGGCATTTCCGGTCACTTCGGTATCCGGAAGTTTTGCCCTGCGGATACGGATAACGGCTTTGGAAACATCCGCCACCGAAGGTTCTTTAACGTCCATAGCCTGAAGCTCTTCCCGGATACGCCCGTAGCCGGTGCGTAATTCCGGCTGCTTATCTAAGCGGTAGGTAACCGAGGTGATGATATATTTTTTGGCCAACGCATTCTTAAAAATACTGTCCCTGTATCCAAAGCGGCATTCTTCGGCAGTGAATATCCTTTTTTGCTGTTCCCGTAAGGAAATGGCTTCCAGCTCAACAAAATAGTCTTTTTGTTCTACGCCATAGGCGCCGATATTCTGAACCGGAGCAGCACCAACATGGCCGGGGATCAATGATAAATTCTCCAGCCCGCCATATCCATGGGAAACGGCAAATTGAACAAGTTCATCCCATAAAACCCCGGCAGCGGCTTTAAGGTATACATGCTCCGGTTCTTCACGTATTATTTCCACTCCTTGCAGGTCTATTTTCAAAACAGTGCCGTCAAAGTCACGCGTGAAAAGTATGTTACTACCCCCGCCCAACACCAGGGTCTTGCTCTGCCGCATACCATAGTTATCCAGATATGCATGGATATCATCTTCTTTTTCAAGCTTTACGAACGTATGGGCGGTAACTTCCACACCAAACGTATTATAAGGTTTCAGCGAAACATTTTCCAGAATTTCCATTATTTTCTTATTG
>JAWOBQ010000197.1:0-2785 GCA_046484255.1 Bacteroidales bacterium
CATAAGGGTATTGCCAGCAGCAGCCATGATCTGGAATCAATCTGAAAAAAAATGATATCGGTATCAATTTTTCTACAAAAAAATAACCATATAATTTTTAAGTAGTAAATAATGGCACCTAAAAAATATATTCTGGGCCAGGGTACTTTTAAAAATTTGATGGGATCATTTTTGTGCGTTTCGGGAATGCCGGATGTGACCATGATAACTTCCCATCCTGTTTTGACCAATTCATTTGCCGGCTTTAACCGGGCGTTTCTGTGAAGAAGCTGGTCAAGCGAACCTTCGATTATCCATGCTATTTTGGGAGTTTTATTTTTCCCCATTTGTTCTTATCCCGTATGAAGACTCAACCTTGTTGGTTCCGGCATTTATGGAAATTATGAAAAAATATACTGTCAAAATCGATAAATCAGGTCTATATTTTCCAAATATAACCGGCCTTTCGTGCCGTTGCCATCGTAATTTCATCTATGAGCTGGATTTCTGAAGATGATAAATGCTGTCTGTATTTTTTGTTCATGTTGTTTTTTACCTGGGCAATCGAGTTGATAAAACGATATGCATTTTCAGACGGAGGTAATCTCAGCCTTGAAAATATGTGATCGATGGCTTTTTGAGGGTCTTTGACAAACTGTTCATAGTGGACTTCCATATATTTCCCGGGGGCCAGCTTTTTGCTTTCCTGCCACGCATATTCCACAACCTGTTTCCATTGCACGGCTGCCAGGGCAACAGGAGATTTATCGTATTTGATCCATTCATCGATATAGGCTTTGCTAAGCCCATTTTGCCACCAGGGCTTTTCGATTCCGCCTTTGTTTTTCCAGAAAGCCACATTGAGCAAAGAAGAAATTGTAGCTTTTGGATTGCGGATCACATGGACAAAACAGGCATCGGGAAAAATGCTTTTAAGATAGGTTATTCTCGGCGGACCGGTGATCTTGGTGCAGAATCGCTCTTTTCCCTGAAATAAAAGCACCTTTTGGATGAGCTTTCTCATCTTTTTTTTTTCAACGGGGGTAGCCTGCTGTTCAAGCAGATAGTCCCAGAGAAATTTTTCTCCGCAATATTTTTTCCAGATGGGATAAGCTTCGACAGAATAAGGTAAATAACTTCTGATTAAACCATGGAAATCCTTGGTTTGATTCTTTTTCCCTCTCAGGTACCGTCCGATCATGGGCAGATCCAGAACCCTGTTAACGAGTGAAATTTCAGGAAAAGAGGTATATTTGTTCATATAATTGGAAAACCACCCCAATTTTTCATGAGATGCTATTGTTTCACCAATCAGGGTAGTCCCGCTGCGTCCCATCCCGATCACAAAAATAGGGCTTTTTACAGTCATAAGGAAATCCTTAAAATACTTTGATAAACGGTTTTAACATAAATATTGTCCGTTTTATGCAGATTTTTTTTGAAGGTCCATGGCTTTATAATAGACTTCTATATATTTTTCAGCCACCGAGTTCCAATGATATTGGCGGGATATTTCATAGGCGATTTTCCCGTATTTTTTTGCTATTTCCTTGTTTCTGAGAAGATAAATGACAGCTTCTGCCATTTCATGGGGATTGCCCGGTTCCACGATTATACCGGACTCGCCGTCCTTTACAATATCCTTGTTACCGGAAATATTGCTGGCGACCACCGGAAGTTTTGCGGTCAGTGCATCCAATACGGCCAATGAGAGGCCCTCTGCACCATCACTCATGCCTGATGACACATAAATATCTGCTGATTGATACAATGCTGCAAGCAAGTCCTCATCGTTTTCAACCGATTTATTGTTTAATGAAATCCCCATTATTTTTTTGGGCAGGGGAATGGTGCCGGTGTATATGACCTTGTCATATAATTTATGATGATTAATCAACCCTGCCAGGGTTTGGTTTTGATCTCTACCGGCTATAATCAGTCTGGCCTTTGGCTCTGCTCTTAAAATCCTGTGCATGGCGTCCAATAAACTTTCATAGCCTTTCCGGTGGTGATAGTTCCCGACGGATAAAATAATCTTGGCATCTTTTTCCAAATGCAACCTTTCATGGATGTCCGTATTGACGATATTTGCATAACGTTCTGCATCCGTGCCGTTGGGGATCATGACGATTTTACCCGGGTTTGCGCCGGTATCCAGCAATGAATCTTTAATATTGGAGCTGATGGCGGTCAATATGTCGGCGTGCTCAACAGCATATCGAATTTTTGGCTCCTTTTCAGGGTTCAATCTCAGGCCGTAATCCAGTTCCGGAACGATATTGATATCTTCCCCATGAGGTGTAAGAATAACGGGTAGCTTTTTAAAATGTTTCACTTGGCATGCTGCAAATCCCGGCGGTATCGTGCCGTGTGCATGGATGACATCAGCCCCGAAAATAAGAGTATCCAGCATAAGCTGGCTAAAATATACCTGGTCTTTAAAACAGCCTCTTAATGTCGGCCATCGGTGCACCGGATAGGGGAATTTGGTGTGCCGTTTTGTCCACCATCCGGCCGGCCCGGTTACTCGGACCTGGTGGCCCATTTGTTGGAATGTTTTGGCCAGGTAATGTACAACGATTTCTCTTCCGCCTATCCGTGGCAGTTCACTGTTGGCAAAAAGAACAATTTTCATTGATAAAGATACCTCAAAATGTGGAAACTGGTTGTAACGGATTTGGGGGATAAATCCGGGTGGTTAAATAAAGCGTAGGGGCAACCCTTGCGGTTGCCCTTTGGCGAGAGTTTAACCTCGGTATTGTTAATTATTTTCTATGGCTGGTTTGCATACATGGGCAGGGGCAAG
>JAWOBQ010000328.1:0-5235 GCA_046484255.1 Bacteroidales bacterium
CTTGTTACGGAAGCAGACTCGCTGGAACCGGGATTTACCTTTGAACTGGAAAATATATACTTTGAGTTTGATAAGGCCTTTTTGAAACCGGAGTCTAAAGAAGCGCTTGAAAAGCTTTATGGCTTTCTCAGGCGGCATAGGGATACACGTATTGAGATACAGGGGCACACAGATTCGGTAGGATCGCACCGGTATAATCAAACATTATCCGAGCGCAGGGCCATTTCTGTTCGCAGATATCTTGAGCAAAAGAATATTAAGAGCTCTCGCTTAGAAACCAAAGGATTTGGGAAAAGAAGGCCTGTGGTGTCCAACAGCACAGAAAAGGGCAGGGCTAAAAACCGCCGCGTGATGATCAAAGTGCTTTCTTCAGATCCCGGCCATGATCCCTAAGGTATTCTTTTGTTTTATTGTAGCCGATTTCATAGATCTTTTTACCGTTACTGCTTTTTAATAAACTATAATTCATAAGCTCGGGCATCTCTATGTAATGGTCACACAGAGAGACTTTCGTATTTATATTTGCCGATATGCTGAGGTGAAAAGAACGCTCGGCAATTTGTAATACACTGCCAAGGTCATCTTCTTCGGCTGGAGGAGTTACGTTGATCCCGAAAATCAATTCAGCCTTGTCTTTGATCCCGTCTACCGGAAGGTTATTTAATACGCCGCCATCAGCATAAAGGGTGCCATTGATCTTGATAAGCTGAAAGATCACCGGGATGGACGAGGAAGCCAGCACGGCATCAATAATGGGACCGGAGGCAAAGTATTCGCTTACCCCCTTATTCATATTTGTTACACAAATTACAAAAGGGATATCAAGGTCTTCAATGTTTTTCACGGTTAGTTTGTCTTTCATAAGCTTTTTGACTCCGGAAAGCTTCATAAAGCCTCGGCCACGTGATAAAGATAAGCGGGTATAACTGATAAAGTTGCGCTGCATCAGGATGTCAAGAATCTCACGGGGGTGGTAGCCATTGGCATAGAAAACCCCGGCTATAGCACCCGCACTGGTGCCTGAAATAATATCAGGGCGAAGCCCGAAATCTTCAAAAGCCTCAAGGACCCCCAGATGTGCAAAACCCCGGGCCCCTCCGCCACTTAAGACTAATCCCAGTTTTTGATCTTTCTCCATAAGCTTAAATGTATCTTTATAGTTGCCCGGGATAAAAATACAAAGTTTTTTAGATCTGCTGAAAAGTAAAAGAAATCTTTTTCCCTAAAATATAGGCCAATTGATTTATTTTTTATAACCTTTGCAGCCTTAAATCCTAACCCTATGATTATAGTTACAGGAGCAGCAGGTTTTATCGGAAGCTGTTTGGTCGCTCATCTGAATCGTCACGGATACAAAGATATTGTAGTCGTAGACGATTTTAGCCGTGCTGAAAAATACAGTAACCTGAAAGGAAAAGAGATCTATTCGAAGGTGCACCGAGATGACTTCATTAAGGGAAAGATCAGGGAATATAAAGATAATACGGACTTTATTTTTCATTTAGGGGCACGTACCGATACGGCAGAATTTAATAAGGCGGTGTTTGACCGTTTAAATCTGAATTATAGCAAAGCAATATGGGATCTCTGTGCTCAACAAAATATCCCTTTAGTATATGCTTCTTCAGCAGCTACCTATGGAATGGGAGCGTATGGATATTCGGATAGGCATGATCTGATCAATAAGCTAAAGCCCTTAAATCCGTATGGCGAATCCAAGAATGAGTTCGATAAATGGGTACTTCAGCAGGATGAACAGCCTCCTTTTTGGGCCGGCTTGAAATTTTTTAATGTTTATGGGCCTAATGAGTATCACAAGGGGCGTATGGCTTCTGTTATTTTCCATGCTTACCGGCAGATAAGGGATACGGGCCGGTTAAAACTTTTTCGCTCGCATCATCCGGACTATAAAGACGGGGAACAATGCCGGGATTTTGTTTATGTCAAAGATATTGCCGGCATGATGCTTTGGCTGATGGAGCAATGCCCTGATTCTGCCATTTATAATGCCGGAAGTGGAAAGGCCAGAACTTTCCTTGACCTCGGGAAAGCCGTTTTTAAGGCTATGGGAAAAAATGAAAATATTCAGTTTGTTGATACGCCTGAAGATATCCGGGATAAGTATCAGTATTATACTCAGGCTGATATGGCAAAACTACGGAAGCAAGGGTATGGCAGACAAAGTACTTCCCTGGAAGACGGAGTGCAGGAGTACGTGAAACATTATCTGAGCGGTGGAAAATATTATTAATCCAATTGTTCGCGTAGCTCCAGTAAAAATTGCCTGACCTTTTTAAGCCGGGCCGATATTTCAGAAGCCTCTTCTGTCGATTGCCGGTCTGATTTAAGCTTCTCTCGAGCTCCTTTTAAGGTGTAACCCCGTTCTTTTACCAAATGATAGATCTGATGAAAATGAGCTACATCGGTGGCCGTAAAATAGCGGTCCCCTCGCTGCGTACGACGGGGCTTGATAATGTCAAACTCTTTTTCCCAAAAGCGGATATTTGACGTGTTCAGATTAAACATTCCGGCAACTTCGCCAATGGTATAATACATTTTCTCAGGCTGTTCCTTCTTGCGGTCCATAAGTTTTATTTTCAGGGTAAAAATATAACTCTTTGTTTACTTTTACAAGAATTTTTTCGAAATATATGCTGCCTATAATGCCGGGTTTATAGACAGACTCTAGCTACTGTCTGTCTATAATGTCCGATTTCTGCCTTATGCTCGTTTTTTATCACAGTCATTTACAAAAGTAAACTCCTGATGATAAAAAACTTCGCAAGCCCCCGACAAAAACGGGGCAGGCTTGAACTCGAACATTATAAACCAGATATCGGACATTATGAACAAACACTAATTATTTTGACATTAGTGATTTTTTTTGTTAATTTTGCAATACAAAGTGCGGCAAACAGATAAGCATAAAAAGATCTTCAATGGATAATTCAGAAGTTGCTAAAGAACAGCTTTTCCAGGAAGTGGAAAAGTTGCGGCATAAGATCTCGGAGTTGGAGCGGGAAGTAACTATAAACGAGCAGGCCCGGGAAAATTTGCAAGAAAGTGAGGAAAACCTGCGGGTTACTTTACACTCGATTGGAGATGCCGTTATTGTTACGGATATTCAACGGCGTATTACACGGATGAATCCGGTCGCTGAAAGGCTTACAGGGTGGAGTTTTTCCGGAGCAAAAGACAAACCCATACAGGAAGTTTTCAATATCGTAAATGTTAAAACGGGGAAGTCTCCGAAAGATCCTGTTAAACAAACATTTAATAGAGGAAGCATTGTTGGGTTGGCCAATCATACCAAGCTGATCTCAAAAAATGGCATGGAATACCAGATCTCGGATGCCGCAGCTCCCATACGAAAAAGAGATGGAACTATCATTGGAGCGGTGTTGATCTTCAGAGATGTAACTGATGATTACCGTATGAGAGAAGCTCTGAGAGCCAGTGAAGAAAAATACCGGACGTTTTTTGAGAATACAGGTACGGCCAATTGTATTCTGGAAGAAAATGGGACTATTTCGTTAGCTAATCAGGAATTTGCCAACCTTTCCGGGTATTCGCTTGAAGAGATACAGAATAAAAAAACCTGGATGGAATTTGTGGCAGAAGAAGACCTGCAGTATATGCGTGAGCAACATGAACTGCGGCGTGAAAACAGACTGAAAGCATTGAGAGAATATGAATTTCGTTTTGTAAACCGTTTTGAAAACCTTAAGTATATACATTTGTTTATTGATCTCATTCCGGGTACAAAAAAAAGTACCGCCTCTTTGATGGATATCACTGAACGGAAAAAG
Organism: Bacteroidales bacterium; assembly: GCA_046484255.1. Classification (GTDB taxonomy): domain Bacteria; phylum Bacteroidota; class Bacteroidia; order Bacteroidales; family PWNQ01; genus PWNQ01. The sequence goes on from JAWOBQ010000328.1 coordinate 3,810, forward strand.
ACGGAGATGTCTTTACGGAAAGCAAAAGAACAAGCAGAAGAAAGTGACCGCCTGAAATCAGCTTTTCTGGCTAATATGAGCCATGAGATCAGAACCCCCATGAATGGGATCATGGGATTTACGGAATTATTGAGTTCCAGAAACTTGCAGTCAAAAACAAGACAGGAATATATCCGGATCATACAAAATAGCGGCAGGCGGATGATGGAAACGGTAAATGATTTGGTTGAAATATCGAAAATTGAAACCGGACAGGTTGAAATAAATATAAGGCCCACGGATATAAAGCATCATATGGAAAGTAATTTCCATTTGTATTTGCCTCAGGCTCAAGAAAAAGGATTAAAAATAAAACTGCATGAATTGTGCGCCGGGATGGACAAAAAGATCGAAACGGACCCCGTAAAGCTCGATAGCATACTTAGCAACTTGTTAAAGAATGCCATTAAATACACGGATGATGGTAGCATTGAGATGGGTTGCAAACCGGAAGGTAAGCAGATTAAATTTTATGTTCAAGATACGGGAATCGGGGTTCCGGCAGATCGACATCAAGATATTTTTAAACGTTTTGTACAGGCAGATATAGAGGATACACGGGCTTTTGAAGGTTCCGGCCTGGGGTTATCCATATCCAAAGCGTATGTGGAAATGCTGGGCGGTAAAATATGGCTGGAGTCTGAGGAAGGAAAAGGTAGTTCTTTTTGCTTTACACTTCCTGCATCAGATGATGAAAAGAAAACTGAAGACAAACCAAAATCGAAAGAAAAGATCAATAAATTCGCGATGAGGGATAAAGTGAAAATATTGATCGCAGAAGATGATAATGCCAGCTTTCTTTTATTACAAAACTATCTGAAAGATACCAATTGGCAAATTATTCGATGCATTACCGGTAAGGAGGTGCTCGAAGTTCTCAGAAAGCAGGAAGATATAGATCTGGTGCTTATGGATATTAAAATGCCTGAAATGGATGGTTATGAAACGACACAGAAAATCAGGGAGTTTAATATGAAAGTGCCGATAATCGCTCAAACTGCTCATGCCCTTATGGGAATAAAAGAAAAAGCTTTGGAAGCAGGATGCAATGACTATGTTAGCAAACCTCTCCAAAAAGATGTACTTATGGAAAAAATTGCCCTGGTGCTACAATGAAATGATCAGCAATAAAAGGGATGCCTGGCAATATAAATACTCCATTACCGATGAATCCCAACGTTTTTCTATCTTTAGAGCATTATGCCCGGCAATGGAACCGCCAATTCACACGAATTCCGCCGCCCCGCTGATTGGAGCGCTAACTCACGCGACCTCCCTCGGCCAGCCGCCCGGGCCTGTGGCGGTGATCCGGTTCGTTGGGAACCCTTGCCGTAGCCTTCGGCACACAGGAAGATGATTAATTATGAACTGCAGATAATTCTAATTT
>JAWOBQ010000102.1:0-3854 GCA_046484255.1 Bacteroidales bacterium
GCAAAGTATACATTGTTGGCAAATGCATGAGCGGCGGTTTGAATCGTATTTCCCATAGTATCAGACATAAAATGCACTGTATTCAGGTTGTTGGTCATCGAATCAATATATGTAAGGCTCCCGAATATTTCGAGCTCAATTCCGTTATACACGGGATTATAATTCGCTCCGGTCCAATCCATATTATGACATTCTCCGGGTAGCGTCATATTAACTATGTTCGAAGAATCGTTGGGGAAAGAATTGTCATCAAAATAAACATTATCAATTTTGGTAGGGACACATGCCCCTCCGGAGCCTCCGCTGGAATATGCCCAATGACCGGGATCGTGCCAATCACCGGTTCCATTTACCCAATATAACTCCAAAGGCGGAGCAGGCGTTATTTGCCAGCCGGTTGTATTGCCCTGGTCTTCGGAATTCGACGCATTATAGCCGGCGGATCCGGTACCATGGATATCTTTAATCCGCACATAATTCAAGTTTACATTGCCATTGATCTGCTCTACAAAAGCTTCATGACCATCTACTTCGGAGGAGATGGAAATATAATTATTACAATCACCCTGAGCTTCCCATTGAGAAACAATGGTTTGTGTATAATCATGCTGAAGTTCATACTCCTTGGATCTCTCAAAAACCAGGGTATCAAAGGTGTTCGGCCCCCATATTTCGCCATGGTGTTCAAACGTAACTTTATTAAACAGTGTGTGAATACTGTCAACCGAAGTGATCACATAAGGGTTATTCCCGACTTTCGGCTCGGCGAACAATACTTTGTCATAGTGAATCTGCCCGTTGCCACGATTATACATCCCGCTGCCTATGTCTGTAAATGCAATCAGTGAATTTGTTATATTAAAGATATTCAGGCTGTCGGAATTCATGGTAAACGCAACATGATCATCAGCGGCATTGATCTCTATATAAGAATCCGTGATATCCAATCCCTTATCGATATTGTATATTGATAAGAAGGTCTCTGTGATCAAAGCTTTTGCATTCAGGTTCAGCAGCCCGGCATGATGATGGGTAGCGGAATCACATTTAAGGCTGTCGGATAATGTCCAGTTGCCGCCTGCTCCATCAAAAATGATATCATTATGGAAATTATGTTCTCCGCTGTATATAGTATTTCCGGTGTCTTTAGCAGAGAAAAAGGTTTTTCCTTTATAATCCTGAAAAAAATTATCCGGAAAATGCAAGCTCCCGAAGATACGCAGACGTTTATTCGCTTTGCCTCTTAATGCCGGCTTTACATTCACATTACTCCAGTCCATATCCTTACACAGGGCATTAAAACAATCAATAACTACAGAATCGGCCTGATTGTTCAAAGAATTCTGATCGAAATATACATTATCAAAAGGAGTAGGCAGGCATGCTCCTCCGGGCCCTCCGCTGCTGTATGACCAGTGTGCGGTGTCGCTCCAGTTTCCCGGCCCTCCTACCCAATAAAGGTCATCCCCCCCGGGGGCAGAGAAGATCCATCCGGGGTTTATCCCATTATCATTGGATTGATTAGCAAAAAAGGAAGCTCCACCGTCTCCGGAAATTCCTCTCATATTGACCTGTTCTACGGAAATAGTTCCCGAAGGCGCATAGATAAAAGCTGTATCCTGAGGGTTCACACATTGCATCGTTATCCACCCCAAACAACCCCCTTTTGCGTCCAAATGCTCATATATGGTTTGTGTGCTGTTGCTTTCAAATTCATACACGCGGCCCGCGTTTAAATACATGCTGTCGATAAAAGCATTCCCATATATTTCCGCATTTCCGTAAAACATTAGCTTATTATAGGATGAAAGATTGTTTCGCATATATGTTTCCCCCTGATCGTTAAGAAAAGCCACATTATAATACTGCAGGCCGGGCTCATGTGTATTCTCCACCATGGTCAGTGAATCCGGAAAGTTTATTTGCGAGGTTCCTGAATTCAATATCATAGAGTCTTGCCGCACAAACAAATTGGTATCAGGCCCGCTTAATTCAATTACGCTGGCTCCGAGCGATAGGGTTCGCTTAAGCTGAGTATTGGAAACAAAGACCCCAGCCTCAACATATTGGTCGTTCGTATTCAGGTCGCCGCTTTCAAAATTCCAGTCACAGCCGGGCAGTTTCAGGCTATCCTGAAGGGTCCACCCTCCATTGCCTGAGAATATGACATTCCCTCCAAGCGCTACATTCCCGGTGCTGATCGTTTCACCCATATCATCAGAGCAAAAGTCGAGATTCCCGGATATATTCATATCCACATACGGATCAGCCTGAAAAGAACCATGAATTTCCCAGTTGGAAGAAGTTATTAATGTATTCGGGCAGCTATTATTTTTTATCCAGGTAAAATTATTGCATTCTATATGCTTTCCAGCCATCCCTTTTATCGTATCGCATGTACCGGAATTTTGGTCGATCACCACATCATCGATATAGGTAGGAGGACACTCCCCGCCGGAACCTCCGGAGTTCAGCGACCAGTTTGTAGTGTCATGCCATAAACCATGGCCATTAACCCAGTATAAAGTGCGCGCGGCAGGCATGGTAAAATTCCAGCCCGCATTATTTCCCATATCCTCAGAATTAAGGGCATTAAAGGTCGCCCCGCCGGTGGCATGGATATTCCTGAGCCTGGCATAATCCACCTTTATCACCCCGCTGCTTGCCTGAAAAACCGTTTGTGCTGAAGGGCACAAAATAGTAACATAATCAAGGCAACTGTTGTGCGTAATAATATCACCGGAAATCGTCTGGGTTTTTCCGGGACTTACTTGTAATGTATTACCACCGTACACGATCAGATGATCCAAACTGGTGTTGGCATTCAAAAGCCCGTTATCGCGATACTCCAGATCGTTTGCAGTAAGCTGCATATTAGAGCCGTTCAGTACACCCTCCCCTTCAAAAATAACATCATAAACCGATAAGTTCGGCGTGTTTGCAATATCAAATACGCCATCCTTTAGATCTGTAATATGGATCAGCGAACTTCCGGGGTTAATCGTAATCCCATTTCCCCAAATATAGATCTTTTTAGCCTCTAAGGTATCATTTCCCATGCTCAGGGTACGTGTATCCGAAGATACGGAATTAAAAACCACGGTTTTTATATTCTTTGAATTGGTGATCAGCTCTCCCTGATCCAGGTGGATATCTGAAGCTGTAAGGTTATCTTGTAAAACCCAGCTTCCGCCGCTTCCCTGGAATCGCACCTTCTGGAAACTATGAGATGCAGAAGTGATGGTATTGCCCGTTTGAAAAGAATTAAAATTCAGCCTAATCCCACTTTTCCATTGCATATTTTGCTGCAACTTCAAAGAACCATGAATAACAGCATCGGTACAAACACCTGAAAACACGACAGAATCAGCCTGCTGCACAATAAAATCATTTACCGTAATGGTGGTAGTGTTCAGGTTTACAGTCTGACCGGAAGCGCTAAATGAATTGCCATCAAAATATACATTGTCTGATGCTCCGGGAACGGTAAGATGATTGACATTGCCGCCGGAGGTAGTCGCCCAGTTGTTGATATCCGACCAGTCGCCGCTACCCCCTACCCAATAATAATCCGCTGCTAAGGCCTGAGTAGCACAAAGCAAAATGTAAAACATTATCGGAACCCTAAGCATATCCTTTGAAATATTTGCTGTTTTATCATATAGACTATGACAACTCATGTTTGTCTAATGCGGATCAAAAATTTTATAATGAGTATGGGTCCATAATGTCCGTTTCTTCGTTATGCGCCTATTTGAAATAAGCATTCACGCAGGTAAACGCCACGATTTTAAACACTTCGCATGCTCCCGGCATATACAGGGCAAGCTCCTGCTAAATACGGGCTAAACCTT
>JAWOBQ010000144.1:0-2878 GCA_046484255.1 Bacteroidales bacterium
ATCCATTCAAACCAATGTACAAAGGTTTTAGTAAAAGAGTGTTCTTTTTTCAGGTATTGATCAATAAGCGGCGCTAAAGCCAGGGGGATCAGCATCAAAACAAAGCCGTAAGCAAAGCCGTTTGCCCCCCGAAGTGGCGTTTCAGATAAAAAAACAAGGCCAGGATAAAACCCAGTAATGACAAAACCACAGGAAGACGAAGGATAATTGTATTCACACTCCCGAATAAATTAAAGAAAAATAACAATATCCAGTGATAAAGGGGCGGGTGATTGAAATAATGTTCCCCGGCGGTGGTCGCTTTAATAAGATCCCCGCTATAGCTCATTTCCAATGCGATCAAGCCGTTAAGCGCTTCATCTTCAAGCAATGGCAGCTTGTTTAGGTTTTGAAGTAAAACAGCTCCAAAAAAGAGCAAAATCAGAGGTAAAATATAGGCATTTCGAAATTTCATGTTAATAAATTATTTAAATAGTTGATAATCCGGTAAATAAATTTGTTAAAAAAGATCATTTTTTTATTGTTATTTACTTGCGAAGTTACTATTTTTGCATTAATCGAGTTTTGTCAAAATTGGATTTATTTGAACCGGTACAAGTATTTTGTACATAAAAATCAATGATATGGAAGATCCGGAAAAGCTTGAAAAAGCAGAAAACGTTATTTACGGGTTAACAGACGAAGTTATTCATATATTAACGGAAGTAGACAATACGGATTACGCTGCTCCGCGTTATATGCTTCCCTGGCTTGAGGAGGATGCAGAGAGCGACATTAGAAACCTCGGTTTGCAGGCTGAAACGGAAGCGCGTTACCTTCAGAAGATCAACAATCTTTTAGGGCGATATTCAGACAATCAGCCCCTGGAAATTTATTGAGGTTGTTTTCAATTCTATAAACCAGCTATGCAAAATTTCAGCTTATTTTTGATTTTAACGGTTTTAATTACCTTAGGGGTAAATTCTGAGGCGGATGCTCAGTTTTATACGGGAGGCAATATAGGAGCTGATTTTGATAATGATGGATATTATATCGATGCTTCTCCGCTGTTTGGGTATCGCCTTGAAAAAGTCCGTGCGGGCATCTCCCCTTTTTATTCCCATCGTGATTTTAAAAAAGGGCCCAGCAGATATTCATATGGAGGAAGGGTATTTACACAATATACATTTATAAAAAATGTTTTTGTACACGGGGAATTTGAGGCGAGCAACATTGAGCTATATGGCGAGAAGCGGAAATGGATTATCGGGCTACCGTTGGGAGCTGGATACCGGAAGGAAATCGCCCCCAATACACAGGCATATGGGATGGTATTATATGATGTCTTGCTGGATGATGATAGTATGGTGAGAAATCCGATCCTGCGAGGTGGCGTACAGTATAACTTTTAAGGGTAAGCATTCGCAGATATTTTTTTAAAATAATGGAGAATCCGCTTTGGCGGTTAAAAGTATTTACTTAGTTTTGCAACGAATTAAAAAAATAAGATAAAAATGAGAAACAATTGGTTTTCACCTAAGATGCTGCTTGCCTATGCAGCTGTATTGTTGGTTATTGCGTGGCGTGTATTTACAGAGATCCCGAACTTTACGCCGGTTATGGCGCTAGCTTTTTTCGGCGGGGCATACTTTGGAAAAAAACATATTGCCCTGATACTACCATTTTCGGCAATGATTATTAGCGATCTGATATTGGGTCTTCATGCTACCATGCTTTATGTGTACGTTGCTTTTGCTTTGGCAGTGGGCGTAGGCGTTTGGTTACGGAATCGTCTAAGTGTATGGAGTATTATCGGCGGAGCGCTGGGTTCTTCTGTGATCTTCTTTGTGCTCACGAATCTTGGGGTATGGATTACCGGAATGGTTGGCTATCCGATGAATGTTGGCGGCCTGATGGCTTGTTATACTGCTGCGATCCCGTTTTTCAGAACAGAGGTGATCTCAACCCTGGTTTTCAGTGGTGTGTTCTTTGGCGCTTATTATGCAATGAAAAGTTATAGCCGTTCATTTGCTTCAGCATAAACAAACAATCGGCTTCAGAAAAGGTTATCCTTTAGAAGGGGTAACCTTTTTTTGTATGTACAAAGAGGCCGGTCTAAAAAGTCTACATTTGATGTTCAGCGGTTTACCCCGAACCCTAAAGAGTGAAGCCCCTGAAAATCAACCACCTTTTAGGGATGCGGCAAAGCTGATCTTTAGTGGCAGTGATAAAATTAGTGTTTTTAGACCGGACTCTACAAATAATTTGTACGGGAAAAAACAAAGCAAAAAATAAAATTTGATACTTTTGTAACAAATAAAAGTTATGAAGATTACTGTTTTCAGACGGCCCAGGGCTAAGCAATTTGAGTACAAGCCGCTTTATTATGATGAACGTAAAGAGGAGTTGGAACAGATAAAAGAGCAGTATTCCAATCCGGAGAAAGCCCAACAGAAAGAGCGCATCCGCGAGCGAATACAGCGGCGCTGGGATATTCACCGCAACCATAAAAATACTTCTAAATCCTCGAATCCGACACTTTTGCTTTACCTGGTACTTATCGGTTTAGTAGTGTATATGTTGTTTTTCGCTAAAATTTTGTAAAAGCATATGTCAGATCTCATAAAATTACTACCGGAGGTGGTGTCCAGCGATGCGTTACATGCATTTAGAAGTCTAGATGTAACTACTCCCTCTGATGGGGATAGATATTTTGAAGTTTTTGGGGTAGGAAATACCTTAGAGAGAGTTGATCGCCCTTTTGAAAGATTTATATGTTATGAATTTATGTTGAATGAATTGAGGAATGCAGATGCTGCTAAATTTAATAAAATCCATAAAGGAACGCCATATTACTATTTGGCATGGACTGCGTTTGACTTGGGGAATTATAGTAAAG
>JAWOBQ010000359.1:0-8011 GCA_046484255.1 Bacteroidales bacterium
CCCTCTGGCGTACCAGCCAGCGTTGGCGAAAGGTCAGGTTTTCAGAGATCGAACAGAAACATGTCCTTGAGTTGCGTAAAAAGTTAGGCTTGATTATTGAGAACCCTGTTCCTTCAAATGAGGATCAAGAGAATGATGGCAGTGCCGCTTGATCCCGGGCTAGCTTTTTACAGACAAATTTGGACTTGACCTATTTGCATTTTCATCTAATAATTACTATAGTATTAGTATAAGAAGGAAACCATATAAATTCTTAAATATTCCGTTCCATTACAGGTGGTATTATGATGAAAAACGTAGTAACTACAGCAGGCATAATAGTCCTGGGAATATTCCTGCTTTCGGGCTGCGGGCAGAATGACACGGAAACAATTGAGACTATTGTTTTCGAATTGCCCGGTTGAATAGTTGGTGATTATACCGGCCAATCAAAAAATGGGCTGCCCCATGGAGAAGGTATCTGGGAGAGCCCTGAAGGTGGCCGGTATAATGGGTCCTGGTTCGAGGGCCAGTTCAATGGACAGGGTATTTTCACCTGGCCGGATGGAAAATCTTATCAAGGTTCGTGGGAAAGAGGATACCAGCACGGCACCGGCACAATGAGTTATCCGGACGGTACAGTCATGGAAGGAACCTGGCAAAATGGCAGGTTCATGGAGGATTGAAAAAACTGCAGATATATTTACCCATGCAAATGAATCCGGGGCATAAATGAGCCGGGGATATGGATGCTTTTGACAGGATAAAACCAGTGGGCCTGCTGGTGGGAATTTTGTTTTTTATTTTCGGAAGTTACAATTACAGTCATTAGTGCAATAATCGGCATCTTCGCAATCCTCCTGATTGCTGGGATTATGATTGTCTTTTCAATACTTTTTCACCATGCTTACTATTAATTGAACCCTGGTTATGATTATTTACAATATCCCAATATTTTTTTACATCGAGAATCACATTTTCTATGTGTGAGGCCATTGCATTTTCCGCTTCAGCGGGATTGCGCTTTTCTAAAGCCGTTAATACCTTTTTATGGTCGGCAACAACGGTGCTGCCCACCTGTTTTCTGATATATTCAAATACAGGAGAAAGCTGACCGTCTTGCCTGATTAAATCCAGGGCTGCAGCCAGAAATTTATTACCGCTTATCCGGGCAATGGTTTTATGGAATGCTGTATCTTCATGAGCTCCACTCAGCCCCTTGCTAATGTTTTCCAGGTGTTTTGAAACTATATCGGAAAGCAACAGGATATCTTCATCCGTGACCTTTTCAACAGCAAGCCGACAAGTTTCTTTTTCGATAGCTCTGCGGGCAACAAGTATGTGAAGCAATTCGTCTTTCGCTCCAGCTCTGGCAAGCCTTATCATGTAATGAGATTTTGTCTGGAGATATTTTTCATTTTCATGATCTTCGAGGGCCTTTTTACCAGCTTGCGTGAGAATCCTGCCCTGGTAGCCTACTTTTTTTGTTAACCCCCTGGCATCCAAATTTCGGAGATATCGGCCAATTGTAGCTTCGCTTAATTTGACATTCATCATTTTCATCTTTTCACTTATAGTACCTGAACCAAGTGGTATGTTATTATCCCCGAGAATCCTTATGATCTGATACTCCTCGCCGGCGCTCCTGAGCAAATTACATCCCCCCAATCATAGAATTTTTTAAATCAGCTTTTCATGGCATATTTAAAAATATAATTATCGATTTTGGATTATATAAACAGCTTAACACAATTTAATTGACTTTCAACCACTTCAACCATTAAAATACGCTGTTGAATGCCTTTAACTGAACGCGAAAATTACGGTCAATTTCAAGATCACAAAACCACTTAATCTACCTTCTTGTTCCAATTAAAATCAGAACTATACCGACTATGATCAAAGCCATTTTTGTAAGGCTAAGGCTTTTTGATAATCCCGCCATACCAAACCCGCTGACTAATAGGAAAGTAAGGGGGCCCATTATCGAGCCAAACACAGCATTGATTTTCATGGCACTGCTGATATCAGCCAATTTCCAGATCACCAGGGCTGCTGTAATATTTAATATGGCATAAATCGCCCGGGTTAATCCCATCGCCCATACATGATTATCCATACTAACAAACTCCAATCTCTTATTATGGAAACATGTTATTCAAGTATAAGGTGCCCCAAGGGCACCTTATTAGAAACGAACGCTTAGAAGCACTTCAGTACATTTGAATTATTAAAAATTGGAACCTCATGTTTACACCTTTCATATAAATTCAAGGAGGAAAATCTTTATTTCTAAATGTAACACTGCAGACTGTGGATTGCAAACACCTGATAAAACAAATCTTCATATAATTTTAAGATCTTCCTCTAAACCGCTACATCATGATAATTGCTAAAATTGTTGCTACGAGAAGTCCGCTTACAACTGGAATGAAATTCTTCCGGGCTAAGTCCAGCGGTGAAACTCCGGCAACCCCGGCTGTAGCCACAAGACCGAAAGCCCAGGCAGTTAAAGTGCCGCCACCGCTAAATATCGCCCCGACCTGGCCTAAAGCAGCAAGCGTGGAGACGTTAATACCCAGTGGGCCACCCAATGCCCGGGCCAGAGAACCGACCAGCGGCAAACCGGAAAATCCAGATCCGTCAAGACCGGTTATGATTCCTGTAACCATAATGCCGAAAGCTACCGGAATTTTGGATATCGGCAAGGTAGCAGCAAAGGCCCCGCCCAGGTCAAAGAGCAGGCCGGGAGCGCCTTCCCCCAGGATAGCCTGAGCCGGCCCGGGTGCACCAAGAAAGAAGAAACCGGCAATTGGAATAACTACGGCAAAAATCTTTATGGAAAACATTAAGCCTTCCCTGATATATTCACCGACTTTTTCCAACGCCTTATGCCCGTGAGAAATCAGGGAGCCAAGTAATATAAAAATAGCAGCTGCTCCACCCAGAAGACTTGTAGCTGATCCACCTCGAATTTCAGTCACCGCCATGAAAATTACCAGGAAAAAAAATACAACCGGAACAGCTATAGCTATGAAACGTGCTCCGCCACTGTAACTTTCCCTTGGCTGGGCTTCAACCAGCGTACTTTCTTCAGCTCCCTTTCCCAAAGCCAGTTCTTTGCGTACCATAAAAAATGCGATAATTATAGCTACAATTCCTGCAGTCAATGAGAGTATAGCACCACTGCTTAAAATACCCTCAATAGGCACGTCGGCTGCACCAGAAGTAATTGCCGGGGCTCCCTGGAGGACCATGTCCCCGGATAAGGCCATCCCATGTCCAAGAATATTGACGGTCATTGCAGCAGCCATGGCAGGCATGCCGGCCTTAACGGCAACAGGAATCAGGATCACTCCGACAAGGGCGGTAGCCGGAGTAGGCCAGAAAAAGAGGGCACAAACATACATAATTGCCCCGAGAATAAAGAAGGCAAGTGTAGGTTTCTGCAACAATTTCTTGATTGGGGCCACCATCAAATAATCGGAACCCATGCTCTCCATTGTTCTGAGCATCCCGACCATTAGAGCGATGACTAACATGATATCGAATAGATCGGTTCCTGCTTCCATGAATGCAGCAAACACTATCTGAACTGCTGTTATAATATTTCCGCCGGTATAAATCAATGCAACAGCAAGAATTCCCAAGCTGGCAATCAACACCACCCCTCGACGTAGAATCATGGCAACTACTACAGCAATGACGCCAATCAGATAAACCCAGTGTGTCAGGCCAATGTCTGGCATTATACAATCTCCTCCAATTTTATTATTTTTCCAGAATTGTTACACATGAGGTTCCTTCCCGAGATCTCATTAATACCAGGTGTTGTTAAATTTTTAGCAGCTCGATGAAATTATCCGGTTAAATATGTTCGGCGATCACATCCTGTAAACCGGTCTGCTTTACCCGGTCCCTGATTTGTTTGATGTCTGTGGTGTAAAGTCCCTTATCTTTCATATGTTCAAACAAGACTGCTCCGGAAAATGTATATTTTTTACCCTTGCCTTCTTCTGTTTTCATTTCTTCCCTGACAAATGTAACCGCACTGCCTACAGCAAGCGTTTCGGGAAATATCACCGGCTCCAGATCAGCGGTAAGCCGGGCCGCATTTAAACCGGCAAGACTCCCGGTGACAATTGCCTCGGTATGCCCAACAAGCAGACCGGCTTTTTCCCCTGCACAAAAAAGGTTATCCACACCTTCAACCTTCAGTGAATCGTCCCTCGGGGCCATACCGAAGTAACGCATAGAGTTGCCTATTCCACCGGAATAAGGATCTTCATAGCGCGCGTTTTCCATGCCGGGAATAGCTCGCAGAAGCTCCAATGGATAAAATGGGCTCATTAATTTTGCATGGCCGGTATTGAGAAGAATTATATTTTCTGCATAATCCTGCGAAGCGTACTGCTGGCAGGCTTTCGAACTTAATTTATCGGTATCAATTTGATCTTTGGGTACAGCAATAACAACGACTCCGGTTTTATCAAGCTCTTTTACAACGTCGGGATCTAGAGATTCTTTAAAAAGTTTGCAGGAACCACTCATTGCCCCCACTGAACCGTCCGGCCTTATTCCGATCATCTCCTCTACCCCCGCCCTGGCGGTCAGACTGATCCTTCCACCAAATGACTGGCAACGAAGAACACACATTGCACAACCGTTGCCATACTTGGTGCAATTGTTGATTCCGCCTGCTGTCCCGGTAGTATCGATAAAAGCGTCCCCGGGATAAGCCTCTTTTTCAGCGTCGAACACCTGCTTGATTCGTCCGTTTTCCATTTCCACATCTTTTATCCGCGATTGCATGTGAATTTTAACACCTGCATCCAAGAGGGCTTTCATTACTTCGGGTTCCATCACCCCTATGTTATAGAGAGAGGCATGTTTGTGGCCGGGAAATTCAATATTTGAGTGGAGGCAGTTGGCATCAATCAGCTGAAAAATATCACCAAGGCCCAAACTTATTGATTCCTCAGTAGCCGTAAACCGGCCGTTATTACGCATAATTCCTCCTACCAGGCCCGTGCCAAGCAGCATATCCGTCCTTTCTAATAGATCAACCTCGCAACCTTTTTTCGCCGCAATGTAGGCTGCTGCACATCCTGCCCAACCTCCACCGACGACAACTACTTTCCGCATTTTTTTTCCTCCTTTGGGTTTATAAACGCCTGCACATAACGTTAATACCCACTTTTTTTCCTATCTTCCTCAGGCAGGGCCTCATCCCTTAACCAGGGGGCAACCAGAGGGGTCAGTTCTGTGCCTGAAGGAATTGATACTTCAATAAACGTGGCCTGCCCGGACTTTTGAGCCTCGATTAAAGATTTTTTTAGGCTGTCGTTATCATCGGCCCTGACCGCATTCAGACCATATGCCGAGGCTATTTTTACATAATCGACAGAAGGATCGAAGCTGGTTGAAAAGTAATTTTCATCGCAGTATATTTTCTGTATATTTTGTATCCAACCAAAGGCATTATTGTTGAAATGAATATAGATTATTGGAAGATTAAGCCTGGTCACTGTTTCTAATTCCCCTATAGCCATGCCCAAACTTCCATCTCCAAAAAGCCCCACTACAGTAGCGTCCGGCTTTGCCATTTTCACTCCAATAGCGGCAGGCAGCGCATATCCCAGGGAACCATGGGCTCTTGGGTCTATGAATTTTCTTCCGGCACTTTTTATCCTGAAATAGGCTGACATATATGGTGTGGAATAGCCCGCATCTGAAACTACAATACTGGTGTCAGGTAAAATATCATCTAACACCTGTACTATCCGGGCCGGGTGCATTGGATTTCCCTTTTTATTGGAAAGATGATTTGCAAGTTGAGAAAATTCTTGATCTATTTTACTCTTGATAGATAAAGCCCAGTTCGATAAAGCTTTTGAAGATGAACATCTATCCTGGATAGCCAATAAAAGGTCTTGTAAAACGATTTGTGCATCGCCTTGTATGGCTACTGCGGTTCGAACTGTATTACCCAGTTGCGCAGGGTCAGAATCAACCTGGATAATTTTAGCTTGCCTGATCAGGGTAGATGACATCGTAATACTGGAGTTTAGTCTTGTACCAATTGCCAATATGACATCCGCATCTTGAACTGCTTCGTTTGTAGCAATCTTTGCACCGTTCGCACCGATCACACCTATGGCAAGTAGAGACGTTTCCGCAATTGAGCCCTTTCCATTTATGGTAGTTGCTACAGGAATCGAAGCATATTCTGCCAGGTGATTAAGTTCTTTCCATGCCCTTGATAATAAAACCCCACCACCGGCAATAATTAACGGGCGCTCAGAATTTAATAGCATTTCTGCCGTTTTCTCTATCAACGTGTAATCAGGTTTGATCCTGGCTGCAGGATATTTTATACAGGCCTCTTCAATATATAAATCCTGAACCACTTCTTTTTGATTTACTTTACCGGACAGGACATTTTCCGGAAAAGCAAGATGAACAGGGCCCAGCCTCCCTGTCGTTGCCATACGGAATGCTTTCCTTATCATAAAAGGAATCACATTCGGATTTGTAAGACGATAACTGAAGCGGGTCAGAGGAGAAAAAAGAGCTTTTTGGTCAATAGCAGTAAGTGCTGATTTTTCATCGCTGGAAACAGGAACATCTGAGGATAGACAAATCATAGGAATTGAAGATCCGTCAGCTTCAGCAACCGCCGGCAGCAGATAGGTTACCCCTCCTCCACTTGGTACTTCACATACCCCCGGACTTTCTGAAACACGGGTATAGGCATCAGCCATATAACCGGCATGCCTTTCATCGCGACACATGATGTGGGTTACCCCTCGGGCACAGCTTAGAGCATTATAAAGACTTACCCCTGTATCTCCGGGCAGTCCAAAAATATGCTGCACACCGTATTTTTGAAGCATATCCACAAGAATATCGCTTCCTAACACTTCACCACCCCTTTTTCAAATTATATTTAAGCTACAAATAAATACCCGCCCCCTTTATGCCGCTCATCAATTATGAGCACCTTTCAAATATTATTGATCATTTTCAATATTGTGTCAATGCATTTAATGAAATATATTGAAAAAATTATTTTTTCTGATCCTTTAAATTTTACACTACACCCAATATGAAAAAAGACACATTAAAGGGACCCGGTTATTAAAACCATCTGGTCCCTTTCCCTTGCTTTATCCGATATGCCCGGGAGGATTTTATCTCCCGACCTGGGGATTAAAATTAAATTATTATTTTACCTTACCGTCAGTACACTGCAACTTTCTGCTTCCTGAACTACAGCACTGCTCACACTCCCAAGGAATACTTTTTTCAATCCGCCCCTTCCCCTACTTCCAATAATAATCATGTCAAATCCTTCCCCGCAACCCACGCTCACGATTGCTTCTGCAGGATGCCCTTCCATAAGGATTCCGCGTGCCTGTATGTTTTTTTCTTCAAAAAATTTTAATGCATCTGACAAGATCTTTTTTTCTTTCTCTTTATGTGATTCGCTTAGTTCTCTAAAGCGCTCCATCTCTTTCTCAGTTATGCTGGTTTCTTCCCCGTATGCAGAAAAAGAAAAATCAAATTTATCTTCGTAAACATGAATAACAGCCAGGTCATAAACACTACATCCTCCGGCAATTATGGCAGCTTTTTCTAAGGCTTTTTGACTGTACTCTGATCCGTCCGTACAAACTAAAATTTTCACTTAAATCGCTCCCTTTTAAATATTGTTATTAATCAATCAATTTCATAATGATTATACCATGCAGTCACTCGAAAATGGAAGGAGTTATATAATACTGCTAAATAGAATTCGTACACAATAAAGGATTCCAAGAATTTTACAATCCCCGAAACCCTTTAATATACTGGTGGGCGAAGTAGGTTTTGAACCTACGACCCCCTGCTTGTAAGGCAGGTGCTCTCCCGCTGAGCTATTCGCCCTCAAAAGATGGTGACCCCTAGGGGATTCGAACCCCTGTTGCCAGCTTGAAAGGCTGGTGTCCTAACCGATTAGACGAAGGGGCCTGGATTTGGTGGGCCCACC
>JAWOBQ010000075.1:0-10042 GCA_046484255.1 Bacteroidales bacterium
GTTTGGACCCGCGCTCCCGAATTTGTTGTGAAACTCGCAATGGGACAAATGGCAACAGAAATGCTATTGAATGGAGCCAGGGTTCTGCCGGAACGATTGCAAAACCAAAACTTTCATTTTATGTTCGATAAGCCCGAAAAAGCATTGCGGAACCTGCTGAAAAAAAATAATATTTCAAATTAATAATCCAAAATATGTAGATTTTTATATTTTTGGAAAATAAAAAATGAGCGTATGCTACGACACATTGTTATGTTTAAATTGAAAGAAACTCCTGGAAAAAAGGAAAATATACAACGCCTGAAACAAGCGATCCAGGCTCTGCAGGATCGCATTGGAGAAGTAAAGTCTATGGAAACCGGGATTAATGTAAATTCGAAACCTGCAGCTTACGATCTGGTATTAGTTTCCGATTTTGAAGATGAAGCTGCTTTGGAAAAATACAGAGTACACCCGGAACATAAAAAGGTGCTGGAGTTGATCAAAGAAGTTAACGATCAGATCGCAGTAGTGGATTATCATTGCGGGTAGACTGAAAAACAGGACAAAAAATTTGAAGCGGGCATGCTTTTACAGCGGAATCAAATTATGAACAGATGTAACACCCATGGCGAAGCCTTCGGAACACAGGAGGATGATTAAATGCGTTGATGCGATAATGCGTTGATGCGTTGATGCGATAATGCGTTGATGCGATAATGCGAGAGGGCGAACTGAGCGAACGATGCGACGTAAGCGAATGACATGCAAATTTTTTTTTATGAGGCGTTTTTTACTTTTCTGGTTTTTTTTCATGATGGTTGCATATGTAAATGGGGTAAATAAAGCTGATACATTAACCATAGGGGTAAGGTCGGCACCCCCGTTTTTGATCAAGCAGGACAACAGCTGGAGTGGGGCCTCGGTGGATTTATGGGAGAGTATAGCTTCGGATCTTGAGCTTAATTATTCATATGTGGAATATCCTTTGGATGAGCTGATAGATGCTTTGGGAGAGGGAGCGATCGATTTAAGTATAAATCCCCTGACGGTTACTGCCGAGCGTGTGGAACAATTTGATTTTACACAACCGTTTTATATTACCAATCTTACAATTGCTACGGTAGCTGATAATAAAAGCATTGTCTGGTCTTTTGTCAGGAATTTTTTTTCGACCGATTTTTTCAAAGCATTGTTGGGTTTAATGTTGTTGATCCTTCTTTTTGGGTTTATCATATGGTTGGTGGAAAAGCGAAAAAACCCGGAGATGTTTGCCGGCGGCTGGAAAGGGTTAGCAGATGGCTTCTGGTGGTCGGCCGTAACCATGACCACTGTGGGCTACGGCGATAAAGCCCCTGTTACGCCGCTGGGGCGCATTTTTGGCATAGTGTGGATGTTTACCGCCATAATCGTTATATCCGGATTTACCGCCAGTATTGCTTCATCCTTAACAGTGAGCCAGCTGGGTAGCTCTATCAGTAATGTGAATGATCTGAGGGATGTTTCCGTAGGGACTGTGAAAGCATCCAGTACATCGGAGTTCCTCAATGAACAAAATATTCACCATATTACTTTTGATAATCTCAGCCAGGCAATAAAAGCATTGCATAATGAAGAATATACTGCCCTGGTGTATGATGATGCAATCTTAAAATATTCCATATATATGAAAGGCTTGAAGGATAAGATCACTATCCTGCCCCTTAAATTTAATAAACAGTATTATTCATTTGCTATGCCATATAACACAGATGCGAATCATTCTATTAACCTGAAATTGATCGAAGTGATCGAATCGCCCTATTGGCAAGAGATATTGCAAAGATATAAAGTAGAGACCGATTGATATTCTAAATTATGCATCTTTGCATACTTTTTGTAGTTGTTATTTGTCTTATATATGAATAATTGAATTTAAAAATCTTGAAATTTTTTATGAAGAAAATAATTAGTTTAATCGTATTATTGTTGCCGGTACTTTTGTTTGCCCAAACGTATACAGGAAGTCAGGCCAATAACAAAATAGAAGGTGCAGTAGAGGTTCGCATGGCGGATGATCATCGTGGAGTGGATTATATCAAATTTTCCGAAGGTAATGAAATTCCGCTTGATGATTTTGAATTGTGGGCTACAAAAGCCTTACAGCTTGGAGAAGACCATTCGTTTACTGAGCTGGGAAGGCAACAGGATAAGCTGGGCTATGAACATATCCGCCTGCAGTTAAATTATCAGAAAGTGCCATTGATTAGCGGGATGGTGGTGCTTCATGTCCGGGATAATATGATAGAATCCCTGAACGGCCAATTTCCGGCGAATATCAATCCGGCGAATGATTTTTCCTTACCGGAACAAACAGCTTTGCAGCATGCCTTAAATTTTGTGGATGCAGAAACATATAAATGGGAAATCCCTGAAGAAGAAGAATTTATAAGATCATTTACGAATGATCCTGAAGCTACTTTTTATCCGAAAGCAGAACAGGCAATTGTTCCCCTGCAAATTCAGGGAGAACCGGCCTGGGCCTATGCATGGAAATTTGATATATATGCCCATGAGCCTGTGTATCGTGCGGATATATACGTAGATGCTTCCAATGGTGAAGTTTTGCTGGAAAATAAAACCATTCATCATATCGATTCATTGGGGACGGCAGAAACCAAGTATAGCGGAACCAGACCTATCACAACCCAATATCATAATAATGAATTCCGGCTTAGAGAAACCGGAAGAGGAAACGGGATTGAAACATACAATATGAACAATTCCACAAATTACAATAATGCGGTTGACTTTACCAATCCTGATAACAGCTGGGATCTTTTTAATGCCAGTTTGGATGAGGTAGCAACAGATGCGCACTGGGGATCAGAAGTAACCTGGGACTATTTCTATAATCAACATAACCGTAATTCCGTGGATGGTAATGGACATACGCTCATCAGTTTTGTTCATTATGATGTGGATTATGTAAATGCATTTTGGAATGGACAGTTTATGACCTATGGGGATGGCAATTCCGGGCAGGGCATCACTCCACTGACAGCTCTTGATATTGTTGCTCATGAGATAACACACGGCATGACAAGCTATACGGCTGATCTTATATATCAGGATGAATCCGGAGCATTGAATGAAGGCTTTAGTGATATTTTTGGCTCGACAGTAGAAGCGTATGCGCGTCCCAATAACCATAACTGGCAAATTGGTGAAGATATCGGGTATACCTTGCGCGGCATGGATGATCCAAATGCCTATCAATTGCCTGATACATATCATGGAAGTCATTGGTATACAGGTACTGGCGATAATGGTGGCGTGCATACCAATATGAGCCCGTTGAATTATTGGTATTATCTGATCGTAGAAGGGGGCAACGGTGTGAACGATAATAACGACAGTTATCAGGTTTCCGGTATGGGAATGGATTCTGCTGCTTCTATCGCTTACCGGATGCTTACCGTCTATCTGACACCCGCATCAGAATATGATGAAGCAAGGTTTTATGCCATTAAATCCGCCACCGACCTTTATGGAGCTTGCTCGCCTGCAGTGGAAACCGTAACCGACGCTATGTATGCCATTGGCGTTGGAGATCAGTATGTGCAAGGAGTACAGGCAGATTACACAGCCGATGTAACCAGCTTTTGTCAGCCCCCGGCTACAGTGAATTTTCAAAACCTTTCCAATAATGGGGTGAATTATATATGGGATTTTGGCGATGGAAATACCGACAACTCTGTTGATCCATCCCATACGTATACACAGTATGGAGATTTTACCGTCAAGCTGATCGCCGATGGAGGAAGTTGTGGCATTGATTCCGTTGTAGACTCCGCTAAAGTTAGTATTAGCTCCGGGAACCCCTGTCATAACATTCTTCCGAAAAACGGAAAGCATACGATCACAGATTGTAATGGTGTGTTATATGATGATGGCGGGCCAAATACTAATTATTCCAATGACAGTGAAGGTGCGATTACGATTGCGCCGCCGGGGGCTACATCCATCGATCTGACTTTTACGGAATTTGATTTTGAATCCGGTTATGATTACCTGAAGATATACGAAGGAACTTCAACATCCGGGAACCTTGTCGGTTCTTATGATGGGAGTAATTTGCCTAATGGAGGGTCTATTACTGTTTCCGCGAATGCAGTGACGATTCAGCAACTTACCGACCAGTACGTGACCGAAGAGGGGTTTGTTATGCAATGGAATTGTAATTTCCCTAATGTTGCCCCCGGCGTCGACTTTAAAGTAAATGATACGATAAGTTGTGACGGGCTGGTGTATTTTCAGGATCTCTCTTCTCATGGCCCTGCAAACTGGGAATGGGATTTTGGAGATGGGAATACCTCTAATATAAAAAACCCTGTGCATCAGTATAATAAAGATGGAGTTTATGATGTTTCTTTAAAAGTTAGCAATAGCTTTGGTTCAGATTCCCTCCAGCGAAACGCATTTGTGGAAGTGAGCACTCCCGGTTCGCTAAACGGAGATACATTTCATTTCTGTTATAACGATACTGTTTCTGCTCAGCTCTCTGCCAACGGTACCGTCTATTGGTATGAGAGTTTGGAAATGGATAACCTCCTGCATACCGGAAATAGCTTTTCCCCTTCCGGGGTGAATACGGATACGACATTTTATGCTACAAATGTCGTTGACCGGCCTTCGGTCTATGGGGGGAAATCAGATAACTCGGGTGGAGGGGGTATGTTTACGGCAGCGTATGAGCATTATCTTGTATTTGATGCCTATCAGCCTGTTTTACTCAAGTCAGTTAAAGTGTATGCTCAATCATCCGGAAACAGGGAGATCGTGCTTCGAGATGATAATGGAAATGTGATCGAAAGTAAAGTTGTGGATATTCCTGTGGGAGAACAACGGATCGATTTAAACTTTCTAATTCCCGCAGGCAGCGATTTTAAATTGGCCGGGCCAGTTTCGCCAGGCTTGTATCGAAATGATAATGGGCTGAATTATCCCTATACGTCCGAAGGATTGGTTTCCATAAAATACTCCAGCGCCGGATCGGATCCTCTTGGGTATTACTATTATTTTTACGATTGGGAAGTGATCCCACAGGCATGCCAAAACCAGCTTCAGCCCTTTAGTTTTCGTTTTTATCAGAATGAACCGGTGGCCGGTTTTGATTGGCAAATTGATAAATCAAAGGTCGAATTTGACAACCAGTCTTCGAAATCGGCTGCTTTCTTATGGGATTTCGGGGATGGTACCCAATCCTCAATGGAAGAGCCTGTTCATTATTATACACAAACCGGCACATATGATGTAAAACTCATTGCTGATAATCCTTGTGGCACCGATAGCATAACAAATTCGTTGACAATTACGGAGGTGGGTGTTGAAGACAGGTTGGCCGATCAAATACAGGTTTATCCGAACCCTGTAGACGAAAAGCTTATTATAGAATTTGGCAATTTGATCACAGCCCGGAAATTCAGGTTGTATACGATGAGCGGTAAACAGTTGCAGTCTGTACGGTACCCGGAAGGCAACCATTCAGACCGGGCGCAGATAAATGTGGAAGCACTTGATCCGGGCGTGTATATTCTACAGATATATACGGATAATGCAGTGATACAAAAAAAGATAATCGTGATATAGAATAGGTATTTAAAAAAAAAGGAATTTACAGAATGAGAAAAATTTTGATCGTATGTATGCTTTTGCCCTTGTTTGCGCTGGGGCAAAGAGTAAGTACCGGAGAGAATAGTGAACCTGTACGGGAGGTGACGGTTCAACCAGGTGGAGAGGTGCGTATAAGCTGGGAGTTCCCCGGATTTGTTTCGCAATCAATAACGGAAAACGGAACTACTTTTGAAAAGATCAATCTGGAAGGGTTTGGCTTTCTTCATGATATTGGAAAGCCGGATCTTCCCGCTTATATTGATCATATAGCAGCTCCTGAAGATGCTGAAGTGAGCGTGAACGTATCCGAAGTGGAGTATTACCCCACAGAACAGAAAGTATTTTTGATGCCGGCACAACCGCCAAAACAGGATAATTATCTGAGTGATGACCCGCCATTCCGGATGGATACTGCCTTTTACGAAAAAGACCTGACGTATCCTGAAAAGTTGGTTACTGTGAATGATTCACAGCGTTTGCGGGATATAAAAGTTGCCGCTGTGCAAATTTCTCCGTTTGCCTATAATCCGGCTAAAAAAGAACTAAAGGCCGTAAAATCGATTACTGTAGAAGTGACTTTTGGTTCCGGAAATTCGCAAATTACGGATCCGGAAATCCATAGCAGGCGTTTTGCCGGCGTGATTGGACGTTATTTTTTAAATGGAGCGATAGTTCAAAATGATATTTTAGATAATATAAAGAAAACTCCGGATAAGGCGAAAGGCATATCGGATGATCCAAATTATCTGATTGTTACAACACCAGATTACCTTACAGCTGCTGAAAAGCTTTCCGATTGGAAGGCTCAACTGGGGTTTCGTACAGAAATTATATCACAATCTTCCTGGAGTGCAGGGCAGGTGAAAAGTGCTATACACGATCGCTACGCGAATTATTCGCCTAAACCCGATTATTTTGTGATTATTGGTGACCACGGTGACGTTCCGGGAGAAATGCATACAAATAATAACAAAACCTATGGCACGGACCATTATTATGCGGTTATGAATGCCTCTGTAGATTATACCGCTGATATGGCTAAAGGAAGGATATCAGCTACTTCATCTGCCCAAGCGGAAATGATAGTAGATAAAGTTATCGGTTATGAAAAAACACCTGTAGCGGATACCAGCTTTTATAATACCGGCCTGGCTTGTGCCTACTTTCAGCATGCCGGTGGAGGATATGCCGAGCGACGCTTTGCACAAACCAGTGAAGAGTTGAGGGATTATGCTGTAAGCCTGGGGTATAATGTTAATCGTGTGTACTATGCCCACTCTTATGTAAACCCAACGTATTGGAATAATACTTATTACTCCAATGGAGAGCCATTGCCTTCCTCCTTGACCAAACCTTCCTTTGCCTGGGATGGCGATAGATATGATATAATTAATCATGTGAATAACGGGGCATTTTTTGTGTTTCATCGTGACCATGGCTATGAACATGGTTGGGGAGATCCTGCTTTTAACAACAATGATGTAAATAGCTTTTCCAATGGGGATAAGTTGCCTGTTTTTTTCAGTATTAATTGTCTTACCGGGAAATTTATTGAGGCCGAATCTTTTGCTGAAAAGCTTTTGCGAAAATCAAACGGTGGCGCGGCAGGCGTATTTGCACATGCGGAAGTGAGTTATAGTGGATATAATGATGCGCTTTCCCTGGGGTTGTTTGATGGGATATGGAGTAATCCCGGGCTGGTCCCCAATTTTACCGGTAGCGGAGGGGTTTCCAACCCCAACCTTACACCTCATGGGGATATCCGTACAGGAGGATATCTTGTAAATCACGGGCTGGCACGCATGGAGGCTACATGGGGAAGCAGTAAATATAGCCATGAATTGCTTCATTATCATGGCGATCCCGCCATGGAATTCTATGTGGATTTTCCGGATCCCATATCGGCCGATCCTATCGATTCATTGATGTGTAATGCCGATACCTCATTGATCATCAATAACCTTGATACCGATAGCGTTACGGCTACCCTCGTGGTTAATGGAACACTGGAAGGGAGAAGCATCCTGAACGGGCCGGCAGATACCCTTTCTTTTAACCCCGTGGCCGGGAATTTTGCTTTACTGACGTTATCAAAGGCAGGCCATGCACCTCATGTGGATACTATAGACATAGCAGGGGGATGCCCTAAAGCTGTAATTGAAGTTGCCCAATCAAAACTTTGTGTCGGGGATAGTATAACGTTTTCTGAAAATAGCTTTGGGAATATCGCTTCCTATAAATGGATGTTTGATACCACAGCATCGATGGATTCAGCTTCCTCAGCCGGACCGCACAAGCTAATTTATAACAGTGGCGGAACAAAAACGGTTTATTTAACGGTGGCAACACCTTCAGGAATATCCCATACCGATTCGGTTATACTTGATATATCTGCATTATGCGATTATTCAATACCGTCTTCGGGGCATCTGCTTATTGACAATTGCAGCGGCAAACTGTATGATGATGGCGGGCCCTATTCCGATTATTCGCATAATTCCGATGGCTCTGTAACCATTGCTCCTCCCGGGGCCAGTTATGTTACTTTAACATTTAGCTCATTTGATTTTGAACCGGGATATGATTACTTGTATATATATGATGGGAGTTCTACCAATGATCCCCTTATCGGTTCGTATGACGGAACATCCCTGCCGGGAGGGGGGGTGATCAACTCTTCATCCAATGCGATAACGCTACAGCAAATAACCGATGCTGCTATAAGTGAATCCGGCTTTGAGCTCGAATGGCAATGTGTCTATCCAAATACGGCACCAACAGGAGATTTTACAACAGACGACACGGTGAGCTGTACAGGAATTGTCGATTTTCGCGATCAATCGATGTTTGGACCGAATAGTTGGGAATGGGATTTTGGGGATGGAAATACCTCGGTTATGCAAAACCCCACACATCAATATGCTGCCAATGGCGATTATACCGTTAAGCTGAAAGTGTCAAATGCCTTTGGACAAGATTCGCTGGTTAAGCATAATTATATTTCTGTCGATATGCCCGGAACACCTTCTGCTCAATCAGGTATCCGTTGTCATGCCGGTTCTGTGGACCTTAATGCTTCCCCTCCGCCGGGTGGGGGAGGGTATATCCGGTGGTTTAACTCTTTAAACTCCTCCAATGTGCTGGATACCGGAAATACTTTTACTACCCCCATCCTGGGAAATAGCCGGTCATATTTTATTGATTATGCCCGGGAGGAACCTTCCGTTTTTGGCGCGAAACAAAATAATGCCGGGGGAGGTGGATATTTTGGACAATCCTATAAGCATCATCTCGTTTTTGACGTACATGAACCGGCTAAACTCGTTTCTGTAAAAGTATATGCCAACTCGTCAGGAAACCGGCAAATTGAGTTGAGAGATCAAAGTGAAAATGTGATACAAACAAAAACGGTATATATACCTTCAGGGGAAAGCCGGATCAATCTCAATATGGACCTGCAACCGGGGTATGATTATCAGTTGGCCGGACCGGAATCCCCGGACCTCTATAGAAATAGCAGCGGATTGAACTATCCCTATGCTGTTGATAACATCGCTACTATTAAAAGAAGTAGCGCAAGTAGCGACCCCACAGGATATTACTATTATTTTTATGACTGGGAAGTTAGAGGCTCTGCATGCCGGTCACAACGCGTAGAAGTAGAGGCCGTTATTTCGGATACCTTAAGTCCTCTCCCGGATTTTGATTTTGATAAAACCAATGACCCCGAAGTGCAATTTAATGAAAATAGCGAGTATGCAAAATCGTATCTATGGGAATTTGGCGATGGAACAACCTCCACAAAGCAAAATCCAACCCATACGTATACCGCTAACGGTACCTACGATGTGAAGCTTAAAGTATTCAATGATTGCGGGGAGGATTCGGTTATTAAACAAGTGCAGATTGAGACCGTATCTATTGATCAATATACGGAAAAACCGCTCAGTGTGTATCCGAACCCAACTACAGACTTCATTACTATTGAATTACCTGGAGAGATCAAGGGAGATGTCCTGCTTCAAATTGTGGATCAGACCGGAAAACATGTTGATGCTGAAACACTTAATGTTCAAAATGATAAAGTTATCCGCAAAAGCCTTGAAAATATGGCGGCTGGAACCTACTATATCATGATACATAAAGAAGGAGAGACATATATGTCGAAAATCGTTCTGCAATAACATCAAAAATAGAAAAGGGAGTACATGTAAATCAGTTTGTTCGTAGAAAATTCTGCTGCATGTACTCTCGTTTTTACCTTAATTGGCCCACGGTTCCGGATACCTGAACCGTTTATAAGGATGGCGCTATTATTTATTGAGTCCAGTCTAAAAAGGTCACATTTGATTTTCAGCGGCTTTTTGCCCCAAACCCTAAAGGGTGAAGCCGCTGAAAATCAGCCACC
>JAWOBQ010000126.1:0-6412 GCA_046484255.1 Bacteroidales bacterium
AAAGTCGAGTGGTTGATTCATAAGGTTCGAGATCAAGGCTTGCCCCGTTTTTATCGGGTGTTTACCCCGTTTCTATCGGGGAACGAAGTGAGCTCTTGAACACCTTTAAAAATAATTAAGCTTGTGAAAAAAATTTTAATCCGCAGTATACTAACGTATATGAGGATTTAAAATTTGAGCAACAACGCAGATATCGGACATTATAGACAGACACTAATTAGTGTTTGTCCATAATGTCCGATATCTGCGTTGTTGCTCAAATTTTAAATCCTCATATACCTTAGTATACTGCGGATTAAAATTTTTTTTACAAGCTTAATTATTTTTAAAGGTGTTCAAGAGCTCACTTCGTTCGGTTCGCACGCCCCAAAACTTAGTTGATCTGAGCTCCATTTTCCGCTTCAGAGCCGGGGCTAACCAATATCAATTCTCCATCAGGGTTATGAGCCATCAGGATCATTCCATGCGACTCCACCCCTTTTATTTTTCGTGGTTCCAGGTTAGCGACTATAGTTACCTTTTCCCCGATCAAGTTCTCCGGCTTATGATATTTCGCTATTCCGGCAACCACGGTTCGCTGGTCTGTACCGGCATCCAGTTTAAGTTTGAGCAATTTCTTTGTTTTAGGCACCTTTTCTGCTTCCAAGATAGTAGCTACCCTTAGATCCAACTTCACAAAATCATCAAAAGAAACGGTATCTTTCAGCGGTTCGGTTTTTTGAGTAGCTCTTTCATTTTCAGATTTAGCATTGGCCAATTTATCATATTGGAACTTAATATCCTGATCATCCACCGGTGTAAAAAGGTGTTCCGCTTTATTGATCTTATGTCCGGGGTTAAGCAACCGGCCGTTATGAAGCTCATCCCAGTTTTTATCCCCGAGATTCATCATCTGTTTCAATTTTTCAGTTGTAAACGGCAGGAAAGGCGCACAAACATAAGCAAGCTGGGCGGCGATCTGCAAGGACACATGCATAATCGTACGCACCCGTGTTTCATCGGTTTTTATCAGCTTCCAGGGTTCATTTTCAGCCAGATATTTATTCCCCAGCCGGGCCAGCTTCATCATTTCCTGCAAAGCCTCCCGGAACCGAAACGCCTGAATTTTATCCCCCGTTTTTCCGGGCGCCTCCGCCACCGTCTTCATCACTTCTTTATCATGCTCTGTTATCTGATCAAGTGGCGGAACCGCTCCATCATAGTATTTCTGGGTAAGTACCAGAGCCCGGTTTACAAAATTTCCAAATATTGCCACCAGTTCGTTGTTGTTACGCGACTGGAAATCCGTCCAGGTAAAATCATTGTCTTTGGTTTCGGGAGCATTAGCCGTCAGCACATAACGTAACACATCCTGCTTATCTTTAAAATCTTTCAGATATTCATGTAGCCAAACTGCCCAGTTCCGTGAAGTAGAGATCTTTCCCCCCTCCAGGTTTAAAAACTCATTGGAAGGCACATTATCCGGCAATATATAACTCCCTTCTGCTTTCAACATCACCGGAAAGATAATGCAATGAAAAACAATATTATCCTTACCAATAAAATGGACCAACCTGGTTTCTTCATCTTTCCAGTACTTTTCCCAATCATCGGTTAGTTCCCGTGTAGCGGAGATATAACCGATAGGGGCATCAAACCAAACATATAACACCTTTCCCTGAGCGTTTTCCAGGGGCACTTTTACGCCCCAGTCCAAATCACGCGTAACGGCCCTCGGGTTCAGCCCGGCATCCAGCCATGACTTACATTGTCCATAGACGTTGGGTTTCCAATCGGAACGATGCCCCTCCAATATCCACTCTTTTAACCAACTTTCATGCTGGTCTAATGGCAGATACCAATGCTTCGTCATTTTTTTTACCGGCTTTTTGCCACTCAGCTTGGAAACCGGATTAACCAGCTCATCAGGGCTCAGCGATGTACCACAACTCTCACACTGATCACCATATGCCTTTTCATATCCACAATGAGGGCATGCACCCATTATGTAACGATCCGTGAGAAACTGCCCGGCTTCTTCATCAAAATACTGCTCTGACATTTTCTCCGTGAACTTCCCGTTATCATATAATTTTTTAAAAAAGGCGGAAGCGGTTTTATGATGTAATTTTGAAGATGTCCGGGAATACACATCAAATGAAATCCCCAACTCTTGGAAAGAATCGCGGATCATAGTATGGTAGTAATCTACAATCTGCTGCGGGGTTTTTCCTTCATTTTTTGCCTTCAAAGTAATCGGAACCCCATGTTCATCAGAGCCCCCGATAAAAATAACATCTTTTTGCTTGGCCCGCAGATAACGTACATAAATATCAGCAGGCACATAAACACCGGCCAGGTGGCCGATATGAACGGGTCCGTTGGCATAAGGTAAAGCTGTGGTTACATTATACCGCCTTGGATTTTCTATTGCCATAATTCTAAATTCCCTTCTGAAAAAAAATAATAATTTTGGCAAAGATAAGGATAAGGATAAAACCTGTAACAATGAAGGAAAACTTACGCCAACCCCAGCTATTAATGACCGGTGATAAAATCGGTATTATTTCCACGGCCAGAAAGATATCTGCGGAAGAACTGCTCCCGGCCGAAAAAATATTTGATCGATGGGGGTTACAAATAGTAAAAGGCAAATATCTGCACGCCCAATGGAATCAATTTGCAGGAACCGACGAGCAAAGAAGGAAAGACTTACAGGAGATGCTTGATAATCCGCAAATCAAGGCCATTATTTGCGCCCGTGGAGGATATGGTACAGCCCGGATCATAGATAATATCGATTTTTCCAGGTTCAACAAAAACCCCAAATGGGTCGTCGGGTACAGCGATATAACAGCCCTGCACTCGCATATCCACACTCACTTTAACATCGAAACACTGCATGCAGCAATGCCTTTGAACTTTCCAAAAAGCGGCAGGGATAACGACTCCACCAAATCACTCAAAAAAGCACTTTTTGAAGGCCGATTGGAATATTCATTGCCCAAAGTGGAAATATTTAATGATACGGGCTTTACGCAGATCAGCGGGATATTGACAGGAGGAAATCTCTCCATGCTCTACAGCTTAACCGGCTCACCCTCGGATATAGACAGCAGCGGAAAATTGCTCTTTATAGAAGACCTTGACGAATATCTTTACCATGTGGATCGTATGATACTGAATTTGAAACGATCTAAAAAACTAAGCCGGATAAAAGCACTGCTGGTAGGCTGGATGAATGACATGAACGATAATCCCGTTTCGTTCGGCCGACAAGCCCACCAAATTATCAAAGACCACACAAAAGGGCTTGACTTTCCCGTAATTTTCGGCATCCCGGCAGGGCATCTTGAGCCAAACCTCGCCTTAATTTTTGGCCGGAAAATTTTTATCGAAAGGAAAAATGGTGTATCTTTAAAGATGTAAATTTGTAAACCCTAAACCAATGGCCACATCCCATGATCTTGGAAAACAAGGAGAAGAAATGGCTGCCAGCCATTTAACGCAAAACGGATATCTGATTCTTGAACGAAACTGGAATTTTGGAAAAGAAGAGATTGATATTATCGCCCAAAAAGACAACCAACTTGTTTTTGTAGAGGTAAAAACTCGTAAAACAGCATATTATGGACAACCCGAAGCCTTTGTAAAAAAACAAAAACAACAAATTATCATTCGTGCTGCCCATGCATATATTGTCAACAATAACAGGCCGGAAGAGGCCCGCTTTGATGTGATCGGAGTCATTATCGGAGCAGGCGGCCGGGAACTCAACCATATTGAAGATGCTTTTGCCCCGGGCGGCTGAACAAAAGACTCTACTTATAATATATGTAATCCTTTTCCAGCTGCTTCAAAAGCTCAAAATTACTATCCGCATACGTATTCATACCGGTTTTTTGTTTCATTTTTTTAGCCATCAGCCCTACCAGCCGCCAGTTTATCGCTTCTTTGTCCCGGTACACCAGGCGACGTATCAATTCCACATCCTGCCGGTCCATACGCATCACTGCAGGCTTATCAAAAACAGGCATGTATTCCGGATCCTCAATTGAGTCAAGCTCAAGGTTTTCCAAGATATCTGAGGGGCCGGATTGAACTACGATCGTGCCGGCTGCAATATCACCCAGGCGCTGATAATGAGGTGTGAAAAATACAGGGATCAGCCCAAGGTAATAGAATGTATCGATAGGGCGGATCAGGTTACGCACTAAATATTGAAAAAAACCGGGAACACTGCCGTCCTTTTGAATTACCCGGATATCCATAACCTTCTTGCCGATTGTCTGACCCTTCATCAAGAGTTCCAGAAAGAAATGGTAAAAAAACAAAACAGCACTATATATGGCGGCAAATGAAATAAACAGCGCACGCGTTTGATCTACAAGGCCAAAAAGCAGGAAAAACATAAAATATATTGCCATAAGTAGCAGATAATCAATCATCAGGGCCAGCATCCGGTCTCCTATCCCGGCAATTTCGATTTCCAGGGATACGTTTTGTGATGTATTTATTTTATATTTGTCTGACATCTTTTAACCTTAATTTTTGTGCAGGAAGCAACATTTATTAGAAATAACAACCCCCGTTGGAAAGAGGCAGAACGCTTTCTCAAGGCAAAGAGAAACATATCGCCTGAGCGGCTTGCTACTATATTTACGCAACTCAACGACGACCTTGCCTATGCCAGAACCTATTATCCTAACAGCCGGACTGTCAAATATCTCAATCAACTTACCATACAATTTCATCAAAAAATCAATATTTCCAAAAAGTATAATTTGCGTCGAATATACGATTTTTTTCGCTACCATTACCCGCTGTTGATCTATAAAAATCGTATTTTTCTATTTTATTCTTTTTTGATTTTTGCCCTTTCAGCTTCTATCGGCGCCTTATCGGCAGCCAATGACCAGCATTTTGTACGTCTGATCATGGGAGATAATTATGTAGAAATGACACTGGAAAACATCAAAAAAGGGCAGCCAACCGGTATATATAAAAGCATGGAACCTTTGCCTATGTTTGCATACATTACCCTGAACAATATCAGAGTAGCATTTATTACATTTGGGGCCGGAATTCTGGCAGCGCTTGGCACGGGTTTTTTATTGCTCCAAAATGGTATTATGCTGGGATCATTTCAATATTTTTTCGCACAACACAATGTACTACAAGAATCTGCAATGGCTATCTGGATGCATGGCGCCCTGGAAATTTTCAGTATCATCGTGGCCGGTGCCGCAGGGCTGGTACTTGGAAACAGCCTGCTCTTCCCCGGAACCTATCCCAGGCTGGTCTCCCTGAAAAAAGGAGCTCAGCAAGGTGTCCGGATTGTTTTTGGATTATTGCCGTTCTTTATTATAGCCGGGTTTATTGAGAGCTATCTTACAAGACACGCTCAAATAAACTGGCTTAGCTTAATGATTATCGGAGCATCCGTACTGATCATCCTTGGATATTTCTTTATTTACCCTTTCATCCTCACCGGAAAATATCACACCCAAACCTAAAAAAATATGATCTAACTGACAACCAATAAAATGACTATTTCAACCCTGCCGAAAATCACAAATATGAGTCCGGTCTAAAAAGGGAACATTTGATTTTCAGCGGCTTTGATAAATTTAGTGTTTTTAGACCGGACTCAAATATGATTGACAAAAAATTATAATGATGGAAAATAATTTTGAGTTTAGAAAAAACCGGAAAGCAAAAGATAAAGTCTCTGCTAGCTTTGAATTCATAAGAAGGCATTACCGGAATCTGACCCGCTTAGTGCTCATTTATGCTTTTCCGGTTTTTGCTATAGGAGCTTTCCTGCTGGGCAGAACATTCTTTAATTTATTTCCATTTACCCCCGGCAAACAGCCATCTGATCCGAATATCCCCACGGAGATCCTGATCATCGCTATATTTTTTCTCGTACTGGGCTATCTGCTTGTTCGTTTATGTATCTATGAATATATCCGATTGTCTATGAAATATGACAAAAAGCAAATCACCAATCACCTTGTCTTTGATGGCATTAAAAAACGACTTCTCCCCTATTTATTGCTCTTTGTTTTTTATGCAGCCCTCATTATAATTTACAGCTTTATCAATATATGGACATCCTTTTTTCTTATAATTGCATTGATAACAGGCTTGTTAATTTATATTTCCGTCACCCTGAGTATTAGCTTTCCCATCATGACCATGGAGAACTCAGGGGCAGCAGCAGCTATAAGCAGAAGCCTGTATCTTATTAAGCACTATTGGTGGCATTCCCTGTGGGTAACCCTCTTGAACGGGATTATCCAGTCATCCCTTTTCTTTGCATTTTTCGCTCCGTTTATATTCCTGATATGGATGAGCAGCCTGCTGGGGTCAATGCCTTCGATCAGCAAGATCTTTATCATTATTTTATTTGTCATTTATGGGCTTTTTC
>JAWOBQ010000258.1:0-5624 GCA_046484255.1 Bacteroidales bacterium
TTCGAGATCAAGGTTTACCCCGTTTTTATCGGGTGCTTGCCCCGTTTTTTTTATCGGGGCGTGCGAACCGAACGAAGTGAGCTCTTGAACACCTTTAAAAATAATTAAGCTTGTGAAAAAAATTTTAAACCGCAGTATACTAGCGTATATGAGGATTTGAAATTTGAGCAACAACGCAGATATCGGACATTATGGACAAACACTAACTATGAAAATAAAAACAAAAGCCTGCAGCACTTTACTGCAGGCTTTTTTTGTTGATCTGTAGGCATCTGATCAATATTCAAATTAAAAAATCAACGAAACACAGAAATAATTCCATTATTTTAAATAATTTTGACTCCTTAACCAAAAAATCCGGGATCAGGAAATGTACAAACAGAAAAAGATCGGTCTTCTTATACCGGCATTTAACGAAGCTGAAAATATCGACGCAGTACTTTCTTCTATCCCGGATTATGTGGATTATACGCTGGTCGTGGATGACGGTTCCGTGGATAAAACGGCAGCAATAGCCCGCAAACACGGATCCCGGGTAATTTCTCACAAGAACAACAAAGGCGTTGGGGCCACCTTCAAAACAGGAGTTAAAGCGATAATCGACACTGATGTTGATATCATGGTAAATATGGACGCCGATGGACAGTTTAAAGCCTCTGATATTTCCAAACTACTGGCACCCATAATTGAAGAAAAAGCTGACTTTGTAACGGCCTCACGCTTTATTGATAAAGCCTATACCCCCGTCATGCCGGGTATTAAAAAATGGGGCAATTTCCAGATGTCAAAACTTATCAGTAAACTCACCGGTCAAAAATTTCATGACGTTAGTTGTGGCTTTCGTGCCTACAAACGTGAAGTATTATACCGTATGAACCTGTTCGGCTCATTTACTTATACCCAGGAAACATTTATCGATCTTGCATTTAAAGACATCGATATCATGGAGGTGCCGGTAGAGGTTTTAGGGAAACGTGAAAAAGGAAAATCTCGTGTCGCTTCCAATCTGTTTCGTTACGCA
Organism: Bacteroidales bacterium; assembly: GCA_046484255.1. Lineage (GTDB taxonomy): Bacteria > Bacteroidota > Bacteroidia > Bacteroidales > PWNQ01 > PWNQ01. The sequence goes on from JAWOBQ010000258.1 coordinate 1,022, forward strand.
TATCAAACATCAAAAATTATTTTAAAAACATTCCGGGATTATAAACCCTTTAAACTTTTTGGGCTTGTAGCCTGGATATTCTTAGTAATAGGAATTATACTGCTTGGCATTATGTTTTATCACAAACTGGCCTCCGGAAGTTTCACGCCTTTCAAATGGCTTGGCTTTGCCGGCGGTTCTGCAGTTTTGATCGCGGGAATATTTCTTGTGCTTGGCTTTATCCTGGATATGTTTGCACGCATGCGTCACAATCAGGAAGAAATCCTTTTTTATCTGAAAAATAAACATGACCGGTAAAATAGCATTTCCCATAACGTTTATACTGTCCACCGGGAGAACCGGAACACAGTTTTTCAGCAGCTACCTTACCAAAAGCTGCCAGAATATCTTGTGTTTGCACGAACCCAACCCTTCCAGGAGATTTAAATGGTATTCCAATTTTTATCTGCAGCAAAAACTTCCGGAAAATTTTATTGCCCGGCAATATCTGCGCTGCAGAAAATCAATATTCAACCAACCGGATTTTTCTCATTACGTAGAATCCAGCAACTTTATGTTCGGGAATATACCGGCTATAGAAACCATCGCTGATAACTTGTCCGTTATTCATCTGGTCCGCGAACCGGTTTCTTATATTCGCTCTCATTTAAACAAAGGATTCTGGAGTGGCATAAAAGGATTTACTGCCCGGAGTATTCCGGGCTGGCTGGAGTTTTTAGATCCGCAAATCCGCAAATCCGGTGATCCTGTATTGATTTTAGCTGCCCGCTGGATATATGTGAATCAAGTGATCGACACTTATCAACAGCTGTATCCTTATTTGTTGGTTCGCTTTGAAGATTTATTTGGCAATAATACCCAAACCGGTATTCACACGCTGAACAAAGTGCGGGATTTTCTTAAATGTTCTGAGATCGAAGAAAAACAGCAACGCTACTGGTTAACACAAACGGCTAACCCGTCGAAAAAACAAAGGGCGGAGAACTACCCCATCGAAGCCCGGCATTTGGAGTACCTGAAAACCAATGGTGCTGAACTTTTAAAAAAATACGACTACATGCTCTGATATGCAAAACTGGCTGAAATATCTAGTTTATATCTCTGTGGCCTTCCTGATATGGTATCTCTGGAAAGCTGACTTTTTGCATATTCCAAAGGTTAAAAATTACGGTTTGCTGCTGCTGTCACTCGTTTTTCTGCTGGGAGGATACATAACCAAAAGTAAGGCCTGGCAGGTGGGCTTGAAAGCAAAAGGCCTGGATGCAAGCTTACGCGACAGCGTTTCTTCTACGGGACTGGCGGAACTCGGAAAATATATCCCGGGAAAGCTGTGGGTGATCCTGGGGCGTGCCGGATATATTTCCAGTCATTATAACATCAGCACTCAACGGGCCTCCGGGATTTCACTAGTCGTACAGTTCATTACAATTTGGTCGGGGATTTTACTGGCTCTAGCAGGTATCATCTTCATCCGCGTTCCGGCAGGCTGGATCATAGCCCTGGCGGCCGGCTGGGTTTTTCTGAGCCTGATATTGTTTTTAAAACCCCTTCATGATCTGATCAAAAATCTGCTCGAAAGACTTTTTCAAAAAGAATTCAATCTGCCTTTTATCAATCTGCAGGAAGTTAAACCCTACCTGCACTGGTATTTTATCGACTGGCTGGTGCGTATGACCGGTTTTTATCTTTTGCTGTGGGCTGTGTTGGGATATGCTCCCTCTGCAGCTATTGCCGCAGGTTTTCCATTGGCAATTACTTTGGGGATACTGGCTGTTATCGCTCCCGGCGGTCTTGGCGTGCGGGAAGGCATCCTTGTCGTTTGGCTTCAGGCTGCCGGTTTCGACTTAGCCACGGCTACTTCGCTATCCGTCACTGTCCGCCTTTGGACTCTTCCCGGTGATGTGGGTATTTTTGGGATAGGATTGTTACTAAAAAAACCCAGATAATTATGTGGATTTATAAAAATATGTCAAAAATAATCATCCTGGGTACTCTGATCAGTATCATCATTGTCAATTTCGGCCATCATAAATGGGTAAACGATACAGGAGTGATAGAATGGGATATAAAAAGTTACTATTCATACCTCCCCGCTGCTATTATCCATCAGGACATGACACTGGAATTCCTGAAAGACTCTCCGGGTATTTATGATAAAATGTGGCCGGTAAAAACCAAGACAGATGATTATCTAATTGTGACTTCCTGTGGAATGTCTATCTTATATTCTCCGTTTTTCCTTGTTGCGCATGCTTATGCCCATTTCACACCACATGAAACAAGCGGTTACAGCCTCCCCTACCGTTTCGCATTAAGCTTCAGTGCTTTATTTTACCTTCTTCTGGGCCTGGTCTTTTTACGAAAAATTTTAAAACGCTATTTCAACGAATGGATAAGCAGCCTCACTTTACTTGCCATCGCTGTGGGAACAAACTTGTACTATTACACAACCTATGAAGCACCGATGCCTCATGCCTATAATTTTGCACTTATTGCCGTCTTTGTATGGCTTAGCATCCGCTGGTATGAAGACCCGCGTATAAAAAATACCATCATTATAGGATTATTATTTGGATTGATCACTCTGGTAAGGCCTACCAATATACTTGTGTTGTTGTTTTTCCTTCTCTGGGACATAAAAAGTTTTAAAAATTTAAAAAACAGGGTTTTATTCTTTATCCGCCGCTACGATCTGGTTCTGCTGATGCTATTATTTTTCCTTATTGCCTGGATGCCACAATTCGCCTATTGGAAGCATATTACCGGTCATTGGCTGTATTTTTCCTATGGCGAAAAAGATGCCGGGTTTTTCTTTGGAAATCCCCAAATAATAAATATTCTGATCAGCTATAAAAAAGGCTGGTTTGTGTACACCCCTCTCATGGCTTTTGCTTTCGCAGGTATATTTTTCTTGCCAAAACGACTGCCTCACACCTTTATCCCTGTTTTGATATACATCCTGGCCATGATCTATGTACTCTCATCCTGGTGGAGTTGGTGGTTTGGCGGAGGATTCGGCTTGCGCGCATTCATTGATACATACGCTATCATGGCTATCCCGTTGGCTTCGCTGCTGGACGTGGCTTACAGAAAAAAAACCACAGCCATTATTGCTACAATTATACTGCTTACACTAATCTGGTTCAATACATTTCAAATACGACAGTACAGAGGACAAGCCATCCACTATTGGTGGATGAATAAAGAAGCTTACTGGGAAACATTTCTAAAAACAAGACCCACAGAACGATTCTATGAAGTACTCACCAAACCCAACCACGAAAAAGCCAGAAAAGGGATATATGAAGAAGTCCCTGTTGTTACAGAAAAACAGAAAAATAAAGAAAAGCTCATGAAAGAATATAAAGAATACATCCAAAACCAAACACACATTATGGATTCACTGCGGGCTATAACGAAAAACAAAAAAGAATTAAACAGAAAAGTAACACAATATATGGATGAAAACATCCATCAATATATTTTAAATGCAAAGAAAGAAGAGATTGAAGAACTAAAAGCAAGTATACAAGACAAATCCGCTTTAATGGATAAAATCCATGAAAAAGCAGCAGAACGAAATATTTCTGTGGATTCAATGCTTACCCTGGACGCTATATATTTATTCAAACAAGGAGCACGGGAATAACTTGCAGTTTAACCCGGCCACCTGCAAACACTTATTATTTCAACCTATTAAATACAAATTATACATAAGGCAAAACATAGCAATGAAAACATTCATTAAAAATATGATCAAATCACTCCCGCTGGTTATCACCAAAAATCAATTGTATGACCGGCTCACGGTAAAGATCATGAAGAAGCATCTGGACAAGGATTCCAATTGTATTGATGTAGGGGTGCTGGACGGAGAGATATTAGATAAATTTCAAAAGTTTGCGCCCGAAGGTCAGCACTTTGGTTTTGAACCGATCCCGGAAAAATTTGAAAATCTTGAACACAAGTATCGGAATAACCATAATATAACAATGTATAATGTGGCTTTGAGTAACCAGAATGGAGCAACAGAGTTTAACTATGTTACCTCTAATCCCAGTTACAGCGGCATTCGTAAGCGAAGCTATGACCGTTCCGGAGAAAAAGATACAAGCATAAAAGTAAACACAAAAAAATTAGACTTTTATTTAGAAGATCTTCCCAAAATCGGCATGATCAAAATTGATGTGGAAGGAGCGGAATATATAGTAATTGAAGGCGCCAACTCACTACTAAAACGGGATAAACCCCTGATCGTATTTGAACACGGAAAAGGTGGAGCCGATATATACGGTATCAGCCCCGATAAAATGTTTGAGCTGCTTCAACAACATAATTACCGGATTTTTCTGCTCAATGACTGGCTAAAAAATCAACCGGAACTATCGAAAAACGAATTTATCAGACAATATAAGCACGGATTGAACTACTATTTTATAGCCTGTTAACTGTCCATAATTAGTGTTTGTCCATAATGTCCGATATCTGCGTTGTTGCTCAAATTTTAAATCCTCATATACACTAGTATACTGCGGTTTAAAATTTTTTTCACAAGCTTAATTATTTTTAAAGGTGTTCAAGAGCTCACTTCGTTCGGTTCGCA
>JAWOBQ010000306.1:0-6286 GCA_046484255.1 Bacteroidales bacterium
TTCACAAGCACCGCTCCCCGTCTGCGCCCCATAACGCATATACCACTTAACCACACAGTTAGTGGTCGAAACATCATAATCATGGGTTTCCAGGCTTCTCGTATTAGAGGGCGTGGTGCCTACCCATAAGTAAACACTGTCCGGGCCTATCCCACAAGGATTGGTAAATACCGGATTCGCTCCTGTAGAAGACCAGCCTACGCCTATACTCCCATTATCAAAAGTATTATTCATTAGAAAGGTACATGAACCATCCGCTACTATCTGCACCGAATCGCCCGCACATATCGTCGTATCCTTGGTAGGCTTTAATATATCTATATTACACTGGCTGTATAGATAACCTGCCACAACCATAAAAACTGCAAGTAACCAAATCCTTTTTTTCATAGCGTAAATGTTATAAATTTATATTCATATTTATTTTTGATTCCTAATACTTTTCTTCCATATAATTGGCCGGCACGGACATTAATACCTGATCCATATACTCATTCTGATAATAAAAAATTTTTGATCTTTAGTAAGGTTTTTATTGAGCTATCACGTTCATATTAACCCTTAAGCAACTGTAAAAAAGGCCTCTAGAATACAGCAATTGAATTATATTTGAGACACCCTAATCCGAAAAATAGTTGCCTGACAAAAAAAAATAAAATTCTGGCAGCAAAAAGTTTGATTCAGATCAACTCATTTACAAATTTTACCATTCCGGCTTCGAACTCCAGAAACTGATCAAGGTATTTATTTACTTTATCGCTGATCGTCTTCTGCTTAGGCCGGGTATCCATCTCCAAAAGGCGCTCCATAATAATTCCGGCAATATGCTGATCCGTGATATCTTTTAACGTAAAAGGATTTTCATTCAACAAGGTATCGGCCAGGTTAAAAGGCTTAATATTCCCCTGTAAACGTGAATCTATATAATCAAGTTCTGCAAACAGGTCGTATATGTTCAACAATTTTATACCGGCTCTTTTCCTTATAAATTCGATCTGGTCCTGATCATCATTAAAGATGTACAATGGTTTTCCGCTGGCATTTATCTGCTGCAATATTTTATTAAACCTTTCAAAGTCAATATTTTCAGGGTCCATCTCCCATTCAAATACAGTCATATTATTATTATCCATTACTTTTAGCATAGCAGGCAAGAGTTCATAGGGAGAGGTATTTTTCACTACAGGCACAGCAGGCCTGATAAAGATAATTTCAAGCAGGTAATATGCCTCTTTTGATGCTGAGCGAAACACATTAATCCGGTTCCAGTTGCAATAGGGTTTTCCCTGGACATATGCCCTGTATTCTTTTTCGCCTGTTTCACTAAGGGCATTCAATGGCAAGTCTTTAATATATACCAGCCCGTTATGATAAAACTCAAACTGTTGCTTTGGGCTCAGGTGTCGCAATTCAAAAACTGAATTTTTTTTAATATGCTTCCAGCAATGCCCTATAAAATCGCAATCATATGGATTAAAGCAGTGCTGTCCAATATCAACGGCAGGGGATTTTTCCAGATTTAAAACGGCTTTGGCAGCTTCGGCTTTATCAATAAGCTCTTTTTGAATTTTCAACACTTGAGATTTCAGGCTTTTACAGACAAAGAGTTCATTTGGTAAAAGCTCACCAGAAAACACATAATCCGGGTTTACATGAACAATAGAAATATCTTCCAACTCTATGCCGGCATTCGTGATCACATGATACTGAAAAGCTATATCCTGAAGATATGTTTTGGTGATTTTTTTTGAACTTTTTACTTCAAAGGCATACAATTTTCCCTGGTGATTTACAAGTACATCAAGAATTACAAGTAGTCTGTCATATTGAAAAGAGGCTTCATAGATCACATTTTTATTCTGTTCAATAGCCTTCCGGGTATTCACCACAGCTTTTTGGTACTGGAACGGGGATTTCGGTGCCATATCTGTTCCGCCCGGGAACAGGTCTCTTGCCAGTATCCCCACCCGTGTTCCTCGTGCAAATCTTGCTCTCTGTGCTGCAGACAATTTATCCCGCAAATACGGGCGCTTCTTATGCAGATACAATGACTTTTCACATTGAACTGCACGGATAAAGGTTGATTTTGATAATAAATGTTTTTCCATAACAGACATTTTGCACGGCAAAACTATACAATATATTCCTGTTTGCAACCTGTTTATTCAGTTAAAAACGCTTTCTTTGCAAGCCTGAAAACTGAGGTTTGGACAATTATGAATAACCCCTGGTTAAGAGGACTTACAAGACGGGAGCAAAAAGCATTTTCCCTTCATATGCTCTTTTCTTTTATCGAAGGTTCCATTAAAGGCGTGCTCGTATTAAACGAGTTTGTCTTTATAAAAAGCCTCAAAGGATCAGACTATCAACTTGGATTTTTGTTTCAGTTCAGTGTAGTGGTATTTATTTTTCTGATCTTTATCAATGAATTTATCCGCCGGTTGCCACGAAAGCGAAAAGTTTTACGATATACCGGGATCTTTACCCGCCTGCCGTTACTGTTGCTGGCTTTCTTTCCCCAAAACACAGAACTTTACACCTCCTCTCAAACCTGGCATCTGATTTTTTTGGGCATCTTCCTGGTTTATTTTACGTATCAGCCCGTTATTTTACCTATAATCAACTTACTGCTGAAACATAATTACCGTGAAGAAAATTTTGGCCGTCTATATAGCTATGGACAGACAATACATAAAATCACTATGTTGGTGGTAACCTTTTTTTATGGGATGTTGCTGGATACCGACTATTTTGCATTTACATACATTTGGCCTGCAATGGGGCTACTGGGAATATTTTCAATCTACATGCTGTCGCTTATCGATTATAAACCTGATCTAAAAACTCTTCCACACCAAACGTTTCTCAACAACATAAAAAAATCGGCAACCGATATGTGGAACATCCTGAAAACCCATAGATCCTATCGCCATTTCGAGATCAGCTTTTTGTTTTACGGGTTTACGTTCATGTCATCAGCCACAATCATTACCATATTCTTTGAAAAAGAGCTTGCATTAAATTACACTTCTATGGCTTTTTATAAAAACAGTTATAACATATTAGCTATATTGCTTTTACCATTTTTCGGGCGCATCATTAGTAAACTTGACCCCCGGCGCTTTGGCATGATCACCTATAGCTCCATCCTGATCTACATCGTATTTGTAGTCTTTACGGAAGCATTTCCATTTTACACGACTGTCTTCGGAATTGATATATATTATATGTTATTGGGATATATCTTATTTCATAGTATTTTTGCAGCTTCCATGCCCCTTTTATGGAATATCGGCTCATCCTACTTTTGCAGCAAAGAAGATGCCGACAGTTATCAGGCTGTCCATCTCTCACTTACCGGGCTCAGAGCCATTTTTGCCCCGCTTTTGGGAGTGTTCTTTTATCAGCATTTTGGGTTTCGGATTACCTTTATTATCGGAATTATTTCCATGGCTTTAGCCATTCTTATTTTGAGGTATTCGGAAAAAACAGCAAAAACCCTTAAGCTAAAAAACAAAATATGACATTATTCGTTTAAAACATGAGTGCAGTCTAAAACACTAAATTTATCACAGCCGCTAAAGATCAGCTTTACCCCATCCTAAAGGGTGGCTGATTTTCAGGAACTTCACCCTTTAGGGTTCGGGGCAAACCGCTGAAAATCAAATGTAACCTTTTTAAACCGGACTCAACCATACCTTTAAAATTATAAGATATGCCATTATTTAAGTATTTTCCTGTTTTATTTTTATTGTTTATGGCGTTTTCGGGCTATGGCCAACAAAAGTATAATCTGGAAATTTCAGCTGAAGCCGTTGGTCTAAAAGACAGCTCGACCTTCCGGCTTATGCGTGTAGGAGAAAAAGGAATGAACCCTGTCGACGAGGCAGAAGCTATTCCGGGGGAGCCGTTCAGGCTACAAACAAGGATCGAAGGTTCTGGTTTTTATCAAATTACATTAAGCCAGGATAAATATATCGTTTTGGTGACCGAGCCGGGCGAACAAATTCAACTGCAGTTTGAGCTCGAAGCTATTAATAAGGTGAAGGTTAAAGGAAGCCCTGCAACCCGTTTATTTTATGATATCTTACCCGGCTATACCGCACTGCAGGAACAAAAAGATTCCCTGGAGAATGTATATTCCGCTATGGAACAGCGTGGAAAAACGCCCACGAAAGAAGAACAGGAAGCACTGGTTGAATCGTACCGTGAAGCAGAAAGCGGACAGGAAGAAATAATAGCAACCATCATAAAAGAACATCCGGCTAAGCTTACCGGGCTGATGTTTGTGGAAATTCTTGATATGGAAGAACATTTCGAAATCCTCAAAGCATACGCATCCCGTTTACATAAAGAATATCCTGAAAATTCATTTGTTGACCATTTTCACAACCGGATCAGGAAGGCAGAAAAAACAGCTATAGGGGCAACCGCTCCTGATATTGAGCTCCCTGATCCCGATAATAATCCACTTGCTTTATCAGACATTGAAGGAAAGGTCGTTATGATCGATTTCTGGGCAAGCTGGTGCTCCTATTGTCGAAAAGAAAACCCTCAAAAAGCAAAGCTATATCAAAAATATAAGGATGAAGGGTTTAACATTTATGGAGTTTCCCTGGATAAAAACCGGGAAAACTGGCTTAAAGCCATCAACGATGACAGCCTGACCTGGAATCACGTCTCTGAACTTAACGGTTGGGAAACAAAAGCGAAAGACATTTATAATGTAAGCTCTGTCCCCTATACCATTCTAATAAATGAAGAAGGAAAGATCATCGCCAAAGGATTGCGTGGGGATGAGCTGAAAGAAAAACTGCGCGAATTATTCGGCTATTAACCACCAAGGCAAATACGAATCATTATGTTGATGCGACCAACTATCAAGCTGCCCATCCTTCTGCCTCTCATAATGCTTCTTTCCACAGGATGTCAAAAAGAAGAGGATAATGAGCGTCCTGTGGTAAAAATGATTTCACCAGGGCCCGGGAGTTACTATTCTGTGCCCGATACTATTGAAGTGATTGCTGAGATCAGTGATGATCAAAACATTGAATGGATTGAACTCAGCCTGATCAACCGGGAACAACAGCCGGTAGCAAAGACCAAAAGCATTAAAGACATCCATAAAAAACAATACAAACTGCAAGCCGAATATGTGGTAGATGATATTCTACTCCCTGGCGGAGAATACTACATACAGGTAAAGGCTTCCGACGGCCAAAATACTAAGAACGGACAGCAAAAAGTGTATATTAATGAAGCCGATAAAATATTAGAGCATTATATTGTTGTTACACGCTCCAACCCCAACCAGGTGAGTATATACCGGCTTGACACCGCGGGAAATTCCGGTTTTCTTTTCAGTGAACCTATAGATTACCTTGACAGTGAATTTATTCCGTATAACCAACAACTTATATTATCAGGCCATAAGACGTACGATGTTAAAGCATTTCACGCGGGAAATTACGAGCATGCCTGGAATATTCCTGTTGTTGCAAATCCTCCGGAACCCTGTTTTACAGCGCTGGGATCCACAAAAAAAGAGATATTGCTGGGGTATTACGATGGGAAAATTCACCTCATAAATCATAAAGGCAAAAAAACGCTTTCGCTTTACACGCCGGGAGCCCTTTACCCCTACCGTTTATCAGTGAACGGAAATTATCTGCTTTCGGCTCAACAAAATATTCCCAAAAATGAAAGATATCTGGTAAGTTATTTCCTTGATGGCGGTGGAGTTCACCGTCAAATGTTTATTGATTTTGATGTACAATCCCTTTTTAATCAGGGAGAACATAAATTTTTTATTACAGGAAATCATGCTAGTTCAGCAGGAATTTGGTTGTATAATTTAAACACCCAAAACTTATGGAATGCAATGGATTTCGACGAAAGCAAAATTCGCAGCAGTTGCCAGATAAGCCAAAATGACTACCTGCTCTCGGGCACCCAAAACCTTTATTGGTATCAGGTTGCTTCAAACAGTCTGACTATCTGGAAAACTGGCTTCTCTGCAGAAAAGCTTTATTATGAGCCGCTTACCAATTCTGTGCTGGCTATAAGCGGAAAAACTATTCATTTATTTGACTTTCCCATTTCTTCCCTAAAAAAAACACTTACGTTATCAGAAGAAATTTTTGCAGTTCATCCTGTCTACAACAAGTGAGTCCGGTCTAAAAACACTAAATGTATCACAGCCGCTAAAAATCAGCTTTACCCCATCCTAAAGGGAGGTTGACTTTCAGCGGCCACCCTTTAGGGTTTGGGGTAGAAAGCCGCTAAA
>JAWOBQ010000013.1:0-8848 GCA_046484255.1 Bacteroidales bacterium
GCGCCGAGGGCGATGATGCCATGCTGGTCTATCTGGACGGTGCAGCCGGGCGCTACGGTTCGCTGGCGCGCGCTATCTGGGAGAAGGCAGAGGTCGGCTATCAGGAGTACGACAGCTCGAAACTGCTGCAGGACACGCTTGTCGAGTCGGGCTTTTCGGTGGAAACCGGTGTCGCCGATATCCCGACGGCATTCATCGCGTCCTACGGCGATGGCGGACCGGTTATCGCGCTACTGGCTGAGTTCGACGCCCTGCCCGGTATCACCCATAGCGACCTTGCAGATATGGTTAAGTAGGAAATTTGTATTTACGATGAAAAGCTGCCTGTAAACGGGCAGCTTTTTTTACATATATATATGAACAAAGCATTAAAGAGAAAGCTTGCCGATCACTTCCGTGGATTTATTACGGATGAACGTGAGGAAAAAATTTGTAATGTATTGAAATACAGAACGAAGCACCTGGCCTTCGTTCTGGAAAATCTTTATCAGCCTCATAATGCCAGTGCCGTTTTGCGAAGCTGTGAAATTAATGGAATACAGGATATCCATGTTATCGAAAATCATAATAGCTTTAGCCCTAGTAAAAATGTTGCCATGGGCTCGGCGAAATGGTTGAATATCTATAAGTATAACCAGTATGCCCATAATACGGAGGATTGCATTAGCAGTCTGAAAAGAAGTGGATACCGGGTGGTAGCCACTACTCCTCACTACAAGGCAGCTTCCTTGCCGGAGTTGGCTCTGGATAAACCTCTGGCTTTGATATTTGGAACGGAGCTTGAAGGATTAAGTGAAACGGCTTTGCAGCATGCCGATTCCTATTTAAAAATACCTATGTATGGATTTACAGAAAGTTATAATATTAGTGTGTCTGCTGCTATTTGTGCGTATCATCTTATGCAAAAACTACGGCAATCGGATATCCCGTGGCAATTGGATGAAGAACAAAAGCTTGATTTGAAAATAGAGTGGTATCGAAGGAGTATTAAACAATCTGAACTGCTGGAAAAAAAATTCCTTGATGAAAACAGCCCGGGAAGTTGAAAATATCGAACGTAATGTCAACCATCGTTGAAAAGGCTATAGCTTTCATCCCGGCATCTTTTAATTGTTTCTCAAGCTCTTCTTCCTGTCCAGTGTGCTTTTCCCAAATCTCTCTCTTTGTACAAGCTGTTTCAAGCATCTCTTGAATTATTAAATGAGTCCGGTCTAAAAAGGTCACATTTGATTTTCAGCGGCTTTTTACCCCGAGCCCTAAAGGGTGAAGACGCTGAAAATCAGCCTCCCTTTAGGGATGGGGTAAAGCTGAATTTTAGCGGCTGGGATACATTTAGTGTTTTTAGACCGGACTCTTTACTTCAGCTTATAAATAAATTCTTTAAATGTATTTCCTTTATGTTCAAAGTTTCTGAATTTGTCGTAGGAAGGGGCAGCGGGTGAAAGCAAACAAATAGATCCTGCCCGGGTATGTTTGACGGCAAATCTTAGAGCTTTTTCCATATCTTCGGCAAAAAAGATTTTGGAGCCAGGAACTTCGGCTTCACATTTCATCAGTGATAAAATGCGGGATCCGGCATCACCCATAAATATAAGGTTATCAATTTTTGCCTGACATAAAAAACGAGCCAGCTCAGTATAGTTGATCCCCCGGTCAAACCCTCCGAGGATAAGGGTTCCTGTATTTTTCAAAGCTTCTACGGCGGCCATAGTAGCTTCGGGAACAGTAGCCACAGCATCATTATAAAAAATTACTCCGTTTACATTCGCGACATACTCCATTCGGTGGTTTAATCCTTTGAATTTTGCCATTGTTCTTTTCAGGGTCTCTTTGTCACTGTTATGATTTAAGGCTGCCAGTGCAGCCGCCATGACATTTAGCTGATTATGCTTTCCTTGAAGCGCAAGCAGATCACCGCAGCCGGCAAATACAGATGAGCCATTTTTCGTATTATGGATAAAATCTCCCGCTTCGATATACATCCCCCGAAAGTTGTGTTTTTCATGTGAAAAGTATTGTATATCACGGTCTAAGGGGTGGTCTTTCAGCAATGAAGAAATGCGCCCGTCATTGTAATGGGTGATTAAAATACTTCCCGGAGTTTGCTTTAACGTGATGTTGAATTTTGCCAGTTGGTAATGCCGGAAATTAGTATAATGATCCAGATGCTCCTGAAAAAGATTTAATAATATTGCAGTAGATGGCCCTTTGGTTATATGTTCCAGCTGGTGTGAGGATAGCTCAAAAACTACCTTGGTTTGCGGTGTAATATCGCTCCATGCATCCAGAGGGGGGGAGCCTATATTTCCTAAAAAGATAACATGAAAACCGGAATTAAGAAGCATTTCATAAAGAAGACTGCTGCAGGTGCTCTTTCCTTTTGTGCCTGTAATGCCAATACATTGTTCTGAAAATTGCCGCAAAAACAGGTCTGATTGTGAGGTAATGATCGCTTCCGGGATATGAACATTTGCTTTACTAAGGTTAACGCCCGGTGACTTGATAACCAGATCGTAATTTTTAATCCCGGCCAGATAATCGTATCCGTAACGAAGTTTACAGGGGATATCCTGCAGTTCCCTTCCTTTAAGGGCGGCCGGGTTTTCATCCGCAATAGTTAACGCCTTGATATTCCCGGGAACATGCTTTTGCAGCCACCGTAACGTGGATCGTCCTTCCCTTCCATAACCGAGAATACATATTTTTTTATTATTGAATAATTGTTGAAGATCTTCCATTTACTTACAATAGACTTTGAGCAGGAAAGAACCCAGTTTATCAGCCAGCTCTTCCGGCAGGTTATTTTCAGATAGACCATGTAATATCCAGTCGGCATCGGTTATGTTTTTGTAGCGCTTAAACAGCCTGGTCTTCTTATACTTTTTAAGCAACCAGGGCATATCGCTGAATGCAGGATAATGCTTATTAATAGTAATTGTCAGGGCAATATTTACCTCTTCCCTCGTTCCCACGCATTCAAATGGTTTTTGTGCTGCCTGTCCCGTCAGTTCCAAATAATTCTGCTCCTGCTCTTTGTCGTCCAGTAAATTCTGTCCAAATATGGCTTCAAGTGTGCTTTTTGATACAAATGGAGACAATATGATAAAAGTAAACAGGCATTTGGGGCATTTCCCGCACCATTTGTTTTGCTTGCTGCCTGCATTACAACTGCGAAAGCTATAAAAAGAGTTGTCATATTGGGAAAAAATCTTGGCAATTTGAAATTCGGAAAGCGGACGTAAAAAACTGAAATATTCAAACTGCTTTGAAATATACGTATTTACATATGCCCTAAAGTCGTTTTCAAACTCCAGGGATTTACTATATTGATGATTGATATTCGTGCCCGGCACAGTTGCTTCATTGGCACTGCTTTCATTGGAGAGAGCAATATAGCGGTTGCGGGTAATCGCCGAGACCAGCAGGCTTGAAAAAGCCAGCAAAGCAGAAAACGGGGTGTGCCCGTTTAAGAATCCTTTATCATTGAGGTCTAATAAAAGGGGGTCTATTCTGCGTTCGATAATAAATATGTCTTTCTTTTTAAATCCTGCCTCTAAACATGTTTGTAATGAAGCTGTGAGCGGGTTCATTATGAAAGGGGTAATATCTTTTGAGCTGCCGAAAAAATTGTTTAGCAGTTGAAGCGTTACTATTGAGTCTTTGCCTCCTCCGATGGGAACGATATAATTGTGTGTATTCAGGTAATTCAGGTTTTCCGGAGTGCTGTCCGAACGACACTCTATATCCATAAAATCATCCCGGCTGCTCTGTATTCCGTTCTGATGAAAAAATTCCCCTAATCCGTTATAATATATTTTTTTCCAAAAATCAATTTGCTTTTTATCCAGCTTATAGGGCTTGATAATGACCCTGGCCGGGCAGGCCGCTTTCCAGTAGCTGATCAGTTCTATCATGCCAATATGAAAAGCCAGCTGGTCTAAATGCTTTTTTGAGAGCGCAAAATCCTGTGCAGCTTCATTGGGTTTTATTGTCATGGAGGGACGAAAACGATGTTTTTTATCCAGATTGAATTCAAACGTGAGCTTTATTTGTTTATGGCCTCTTATGACTTTAACGTCGTCGAAAGAAAAAACTTGAAATTTTTCCCGTAATGTTTTATATTTGTAATTATTATTTAAGGTTGGCATGCATTACTGTTTTGAATGTAATAAAAAAAGCATTCAAAGTTACAAATTAAAAACAAAAGAAACTTTATTATGGTTGATATAGATAAATTATTGTCATTAAAAATAGATACATTAGCCCCCAAGGCCGGCCGGTTATTAATATCGGAACCTTTTTTGCAGGATATGTTTTTTAAACGTTCAGTGGTTCTTCTGGCTGATCATAATAAAGATGGCTCATTTGGATTGATTTTAAATAAGCCTGTGGAGATGAAGTTTAATGAGATCGTTCAGAACTTTCCGCATTTTGAGGTGCCTTTGTATATGGGAGGGCCGGTAAAGACCGATTCTGTTTTTTTTATTCATAGCCTGGGAGACCAGATAAAGAACAGTTATCCGATAATACCCGGTTTATATTGGGGTGGTGATATTGAAGATGTAAAACAAATGATAAGGGAAAAAGCCCTGGGAAAATATCAAATAAAATTCTTTTTAGGCTACTCCGGGTGGAGTGAAAATCAACTGAATGAAGAGCTGGAACGAAATTCCTGGGTTATTACGGATACGCGTTCTAAAGAAGTACTGGAAAAGCCTGCTGAGTCGATGTGGCAGAAAATGGTAAAAAGCCTTGGAAAAGAATTTGATATATGGACAAAGCTTCCCCATGATCCGCGGCTGAACTAATTTGTATTGCAGGGAAAAAACAAATATTCAGCAAAGCAAAAATATGTGTCTCAGAGAAGACCTATTCATGCAACAGGCCTTGTCCCCGATACCGGTTACATCTGATCCTTGCATGCAGGATTAATATTGCTCAGTACATGTCTTTCGATAACTTTCAGTTCCGGTGCAAAACGGCTTCCTTCAAACCCCTGTATGTCTTTATAGCTGATCTTTTCCCGGAAGTTGTAGTAATAATGCCCGGCTAAAGGCATATAACTCCAGTGCCAGTGTTCCTCACTATAACCGCCCTCCCTGTTTGCCGTGTAGGGCTGGTAAAAGCCATAGCCGGCTGCGTTTTCTTTAAGCCAGTTATATTCTTGTTTCCCTTTTCCGTTCTGAAAATATTCAGGGTTCAGGCTGTTTATGTCCACGTCTGTTCCCCAGTGATGACGGGAAGTGCCAGGCATGGCCGAATAATTCAGTATGTTTTTTGTGCGTTCCCGGGGGTCGGGATAAGCGGAGGCCATATTCTTACCTCCGGAATTTTGCTTCCCGGTAAACTTGTTTTCCCATAACCATTTCTGATGATTGAAGCTGCGAAAGGCTGAAATAATTTTCAGAGCAATGCCATCTTCTTTAGCTGCCTGACGCATTTTCAAAAAGGCTTCCAGGGCTTCCGACCTTAAAAACAAGCCTTCTCTGTTGGCAGCAGGTACAGGAACTTCAACAAACAGACTGTCGGACTGCGGCCTTATTTTACCTAACAAACGGGATTTTTCTATGTCTCTGTATTCCGGGGGGTCTTCCAAAACTTCATCATAGGTCGGAGCATCCTCCGGGCCCATTCTTTCTGCCTTTCCTGCCTTGCCCGTTTCTTCGCTTTCCGGTGGATTACAGGATAATAAAAACGGAATCAAAAGTATACTTATGACTTTGAAATTTAGATGGTTCATATCTTTGAAATTTTACAAAAAGCTTTTTTTTTAGTGTTTGTCCATAATGTCCGATATCTGCGTTGTTGCTCAAATTTTAAATCCTCATATACGCTAGTATACTGCGGTTTAAAATTTTTTTCACAACATTAATTTTTTTAAAGGTGTTCAAGAGCTCACTTCGTTCGGTTCGCACGCCCCGATAAAAAAAACGGGGTAAACACCCGATAAAAACGGGGCAAGCACCCGATAAAAACGGGGCAAGCACCCGATAAAAACGGGGCAAGCACCCGATAAAAACGGGGCAAGCCTTGATCTCGAACATTATGAATCAAACACTCGACTTTATAGACAGACACTAATTATATGAAATCGACCGGAGAGGGTGGTCCCAGGTTAATTGTGGATCCCGTGCTATATGTTGTTTATTTGCGTATTTCTGATATAAATTGATTTTTAGACTGTTAGCATGGTAATGCCTTAGAATGGTTTTTGTGGCATCTTTATATGTTAAGCGGATCATATTGCTAGATTTTTGAATGGTTGCTAAATAAATGGAATATGTGTATTTCCCGAAACACTTCCCTGCCCTATATTCAACAGTCAATGCCTGTATTAAATCCAATGCAGGCGGTTAGTTATACGGGGAGGAAGGGTGAGGCGTTAATTCTGGAAATCTTTTAAACGTTTCATAAGCTTTCGCCTGGTGAAAAATATCCGGCTTTTGACAGTCCCGATGGATAGATCCAGCTCTTCTGCAATCTCTTTATACTTAAACCCTTTTGTATGCATCTCAAAGGGTACCCGGTAGTTATAGTCAAGGTTATTGATCTGCTTATTGATCTCCTGATGGTTTATTTTAGACTCAGGAGAGGCAAAACGGGTTTCATTCAGGGAATTCAGATAATAAAGATCATCCGTTGTATCGACGATCGTCCTGGCTTTAACTTTTCGGCGATAATTATTGATAAATGTGTTTTTCATGATCGTGAATAACCATGCTTTTAAATTACTTGAATGAACAAATTTTTCACGGTATTTTAATGCTTTCAGGTATGTTTCCTGTAACAGATCTTTCGCGTCATGTTCATTTTGCGTAAGGCTTAATGCAAAATATTCCAGATTCTTGTAAAGATCGGTGATTTGTTTGTTAAATTCTAATGTAGTCATAATGAACGTGGGTTTTATTTGTTTTCTTATTTTTATTACTTTTAAAATGTTTAACAAAGATAATGCACTGTTAAACATTTGTCAAGTCCTAATTATACAATTATCTTGTAAATTATAAACATTCTAAATTATAAAAATATCATAAGAGCTACAAAATAAGGCATATAGCTTAACTTATAAACCGGCAGTATAAATTGTATTCGGGCTTTGAAAGGGATTTTGCAATGGTTAAACGATATAACAAAAAAGTTGAACAAAATGAATTTCACAAGTCAGGGAGAGCCATTCGTTCGTCGATAAAAATTTGCTAATTAGAAAAAATTTATTATAGGGCGATTTTCACATATTAAAAATCTGATCGCGGCTTGCTTTATATGCTTATTAACTGGGGTTTTGGATGGACTCAATGCTGAGTCTGGTCTAATGCTCAAAAATTATTACAGCAGCTGAAAATTAGCTTTGTCTTATCCCTAAAGGGTGGCTGATCGTTATAAGACTTACAATTAATTCAAAGGTTGGCAAAAAGCCGCTGAAGATCAACTATGCCCTTTTTAGACCGACCTGAATGCTGTCTTTTCAATGCAGGGATATTATGCGGGGAAGCGCTGGTTGCCTTTTAATGATTGCCTTTATTGGACTTTGATGGTATCAATAAATTCTTTAGCAGAGGTGACTTTGACAATATTGGAAGGGAGGGATTTTTTGAATTCCTGGATCTGCAATCCTCCTACGAAAATAGTTTGTTTGGGAAAGCATGAAGAAATTTCTCTTAAAAAGTTTTGCAGTTGATCTTCTTGCATCGATGCGGTGATCGCGGTAAATATATTGTCCGGTCGTTTGACGCCGGAAACTTTAATAACATCAGCAAGGGGAATGCTTTGGCCGAGGTAAATAACTTTGTGATTATTTGATTTGATAAGGTATTGATAAAAAAGCAAGCCCAGTTCATGCCATTCGCTTTCGGGTAAAAACATTATAAAGCGTTGGCTTTTTTCATTGATGGTTGCCGTGATGCCGTCGATCGCTACGATAAGCTTCTGTCGTATAATGTTGCTTACAAAATGTTCCTGGGCGGGATTAATTGAACCGGTGAGCCATAGGATGCCAATTTTGTTAAAGAAGGGATAAATTACTTCGATCAGCGTTTTGTCAAACCCTAAGCGTGTAAACAGGTGGGACAGGATTCGTTCCAGGCGCTCTTCATCCAGGTCGGTCATTGCCAGGGTCAGGTTTTCGATATGACTTCTGTAATCCTCTTCATGATGGTTTAAGTCAAAAACTTCTTTTTCGATCTCCGGAATACTCATATTTGCGATCCGGGAGATCTTTACCCCATTACGGTTAAGGATTGACACATTCAGCAGTTTTTTCAGGTCATTGTTGGAGTAGTAACGGATATTCGTCTGGGTGCGTTTTGGGGTGACTAATCCGTAACGCTTTTCCCAAATCCTGATAGTGTGGGCTTTAATTCCGGAAAGCTTTTCTATGTCTTTAATAAAATACCTGGACATTTATTTATTCTTAATTTGGTAAACTTTAAACAAACTTTAATAAGAAATGTTTCAAAATACATCCAGGAACAGGCAATTTTAATTCATTTGACAGTATACGAAATAGGCTCTGTCCGTAAAGTCTCATTTCATGCGTTACGCTTGCACGAAAATTGCTCATTTACGTGAGTAGACTGTGCATTTTCGGGCTGCGCAAGCCTTGTAAATGGAACATCTTGAACAGAGACTTCATTACTAAGACACTAAATAGTGTCTGTCCATAAAGTCGAGTGTTTGATTCATAATGTTCGAGATCAAGGCTTGCCCCGTTTTTATCGGGTGTTTACCCCGTTTCTATCGGGGCGTGCGAACCGAACGAAGTGAGCTCTTGAACACCTTTAAAAATAATTAAGCTTGTGAAAAAAATTTAAACCGCAGTATACTAAGGTATATGCGGATTTAAAATTTG
>JAWOBQ010000172.1:0-4264 GCA_046484255.1 Bacteroidales bacterium
CTCTCAGTCTCTCAGTCTCTCAGTCTCTCAGTCTCTTAGTCTCTCAGTCTCTCAGTCTCTTAGTCTCTCAGTCTCTCAGTCTCTCAGTCTCTCAGTCTCTTAGTCTCTCAGTCTCTTAGTCTCTCAGTCTCTCAGTCTCTCAGTTCTCTTCGTCTCTTTTTCGCTTAAGTCGCTTAAGTCGCTTCGTTCGCTCAATTCACTCTCTCGCATCATCGCATCATCGCATCAACGCATCATCGCATCATCGCATCATCGCATTAACGCCTCATTCCCTGCGCGCACCCTAGCCCCTAAAGGGGAAGCCCACCGCACACTGCCTTACCCTTCCGGCAGTTCGCCTCCTCGAATTTAATCATCCTCCTGTTTATCAATAGCTTTAGCATGAGTGTTCCATCTGTTTATAATTTGATTAAATCGGTCCCCGTCTTTTATTCGGGGGAGCTCGTCATGACACAGCATCTTCCAACTCATACGGGTATTTATTTCATTATAATCATACGTGTGTGTCAAAACTTTTGTCATGGCCCGGTTCATCTGTTTAAAATTAAAAAGT
Source organism: Bacteroidales bacterium (assembly GCA_046484255.1). Lineage (GTDB taxonomy): Bacteria > Bacteroidota > Bacteroidia > Bacteroidales > PWNQ01 > PWNQ01. The sequence goes on from JAWOBQ010000172.1 coordinate 554, forward strand.
TATACCTCGGGCAATATACCCCCTTCAAGAACTATGGATGACTCTGTGTATTGTGTGGTTTTCTTTTTTACCACATTTGCACACAAACAAGGAATTCCGGTCTAATCATATTCACCACCAATCAGGCTTCGAAAATATAAAAAAAGTTTCTTATATACTCACTAATGTATAACTTTGCAAAATTGATCAGCGACTAACGGAAAGGCGAGCAAGCAGGGTCATATTAGCCCGGAGATTAATTTTCGCCTGGAAAACAGATGTTTTTCCCCAGGCTGAATTTCAAAATTGATTTTTTTACCTTTAATAAAGAATAATTACAGCGTTCTAATGAAACCATTATGGGAAAAATACTAAATATAGAAACTTCCACCCGGGTATGCTCCGTATGTTTGAGCGACAGCTTCCGGATATTATCAAGCCGGGAAAAGCCGGATACGATAGAACACGCAAAGATCCTCCATCCGTTTATTGAAGATGTATTATCCGGGGCCGGGCTGGGATTTACCGATTTGGATGCCGTGGCCGTAAGCGAAGGGCCCGGTTCATATACAGGATTACGCATAGGAGTTTCAGCGGCCAAAGGCATCTGTTATGCACACTCCCTCCCCCTGATAGCCGTTAATACTTTGCAATCCATGGCCATGCACGCCATCGAGGAATGTGATAATCCCAAAGCTCTTTATATCCCTATGATCGATGCCAGAAGAATGGAAGTGTATATGGCTGTATTTAATGCCAAAGGAGAAATGATAGAACCTGTAAAAGCTGAAATAATAAAAGGATCATCATTTCAGAACTATGCCGATTATCAAACCGTCTACTATTTTGGCGATGGTGCAGAAAAATGCCGGGAGATCCTGGCCGGCCGGCCCATGTTGAATTTTCATGCCGGAGGCATGCCTTCGGCCATATATATGAATCAATTGTCACAAAAAAAACTCAATGATAAAGCATTTACTGATGCTGCTTATTTTGAGCCTTTTTACTTAAAAGATTTTATAGCAGGAAAACCAAAAGTAAAAGGATTAAATATTTAAGCGTATTTAGACTTTTTAAGATTTTCGACGTCTACTCTATTATGCTGAGCGAACCAAATCTTCATATCATGATAAAATTACATGCAACCATTTTATTTTTATTCTTTTTCTCTTTAATTGCCCCGGCACAGTCAGGATCAAAAGATCAAGATACAGAAAAAGAAACCCAAAAGTTCAAAGTCCATGGCCATGAATTCAATACAGGGGTGATGAATCTTTTTGGCGTGAAGTCGATCGTTCAGGGCACAGCGGGAATTTCCACAAAATCCACCAACATCGGAAAAATCAGAGGATACGATCCACCCGGATTTGCCCTTGGATATAAATACCATATCAACGGCTCCGCATTACGAGCCGGATTTGGTTATGCCTATCACCATGCAGAATCAGAGGAAGAAGAGCCCAAACTTATCGAAAGTTATTCCGGAACCAGCTTCTATCTGGGATATCATTATGAACTTCAATTCCCGCGCACTGCATTGTACTTTGGCGTAGACGGACTATATGAGACTCAATTTATTGAAAAGATAACAGAAAATATCCCCGATGAATTTTATGAATCCGAAACCATTGATGATAATGCTTACGGAGCAAGACCTTTTATCGGCATACGGTTCTTTGTCACGGAACACTTCTCCCTGTCCACTGAATCTTATTTCTATATGAGATGGTTTACCCTGAAAGATAAAAAGGTGGACGGAGACGGGGAAGAGCTTCGCAATAAAGAATTTTACGGAAATAATATGCACTTCGGGCCATTAGGAACCATTTCCATTAACTTTCACCTCTGATAAACAGAAAGCGCTACTTTGACAAGTTGAGGGAAATCCTTCGGGTTATTACGAAAAAAGGGCATCATTTCACTTTTCCTTATCAACAAACACCCAACGAAAATTGCATTAAAAAAACCGGTCATTGAGCCCGGCCTAAAAAAGTTAATTTTGTTTTCCGCGAGATTTTGTTCCGGCACTGTGAAGTCGTTAAAATCATTCTATTTTAGGGATCAGGGAATGCTGATCGTTAGCGAATGGAAGGAACCGGCTTTTATACCACGGCTCCCTGTTGATTGTTGGCCAGCTTGACTATATGCTCTATCCCTGCTTTCAATTCCTCATATTGCCGGGCAATATTTATACGGATATAATTACTGTAATCTCGCCCAAAGTGCGCTCCCGGAATAATCGCAGTTTGATATTCTTTATACAACTGCTTCGCAAACCCTATGCTATCGCTGAGATCTGCGGGTAATTTTGCCCAGATAAAGTACCCTCCTTTTACAACAGGAACCTCAAAACCTGAATCTTCAAGCATTTCTTTGCCCATCGACAAGTTTCGCTTTATCCGCTCGCGGGTTTCCACGACATAGCTATCTTTTTCCGGACTATCACTCATAAAACGGGCAAGGCTTTCCTGCAATACAGAAGGTGTACACAGGCCCGTATAATCATGGATATCCCTGATAAGATCGAATTTTGAGGGATGACAAAAGAAATAGCCGATCCGCCAGCCGGTAATGCTGTACAGCTTGGAAAAAGAGTTTATAAAATATACATTTTCATGAAAATCATGAAAGGGATAATAAGGAGGTTCCTGAAAATATATGCGGTCGTAAACAGCATCAATCAACAACCGGCATTTATACCGGGCCGATAAGGATACAAGCCTGTCGAAAGGATCCTTGTCAAGACTATTCCCATAGGGGTTTCCCGGAGAGTTTACAAAAAAGACATCCGGTTGGTTCTTCTGAAAAAATAATTCAAGCTTTTCCGGCAGATCTCCATGCGTATTATTCATTTCCAAACTATAGAACTCATCTCCATAAATGCGGGGTAAGTGTAAATAGGATTCATAAACCGGGGCAAAAGCTGCTGCCCGCAATCGGGCTTTTTGCGTGTGAAAGCTCATATATAACAAATGGATTGCTTCCGTGGCACCATTGGTTACCATCAATGCCTGTTGTTCTTCGCTGAACTTGTCTTCATACATCTTAAAGATATGCGCTCTCAAATTATGATTCCCCGTACCGGGTGCATACTGATGGTTATCCTCAGACGCACATCTTTTTAGCCCTTCCATAAGTCCTTCTGGCGGCTGAAAACCGGGGATGCCCTGCGCCAAATTAACCCCTCCATATTGTTTGACCAGATTTGAAAAATATGATATCCAGGATTGCTGAGCAGCCATAATTTTTTTACAAAAATAGAAAATAAATCCGGGGGTTTTTATAAAAAACATCTGTTCAATCTCAAAGCTTTGATCGCGTGATGCGTTGAGACGAGAAGCAAAGTGCCGCGAGCACGCCATAATAAAAAACCGGGGATGTATCACACCAGAAAAAGGCACAAATTTTTCTTTTAAAAGCCGGCATTCGATTTCAATTGCTTAACCACAATCTACCATATAAAAAATTACATGTATAAAAACAAAACGACTTATGATACATCCCCGGAAAAAACCAAATTTAATCAATCATGTGGAGGAAAAGATTATATAAGATGCTAATAACGCCTGTTCACCTCTTCCAAAGTAACCACATCCCAAAAGACGCTGATATATTCAGGGCGCCTGTTTTGGTATTTTTAATACTAAGCATCTTTTCAACCTCTGTCCCTTTCCCTGCATTCGAAAATTTTGTAAACTACCATGATGGTGTTTGCTATAATGAAGCTCCATT
>JAWOBQ010000250.1:0-6100 GCA_046484255.1 Bacteroidales bacterium
ACGTGGATGCAGACCTTTTTGCCACCATGTTCGGCATCGGATATGAAGATCTGGTGGCCGGGGGCAGAGAAATTGTGTCCGGCGGCGGGGATCTCGGCCAGCTCAGGATAATGCCTGCGTAGGTAAAAGAACGCTCTCTCCCTAAAAGTATTTTTCCCCTGTTTATTAAAAACATTCACTTAATAAACAGCAAAAATGGAACAGATCGTATCATCCGGCATTGTTGATTCCTATTTCAGCAAGCTCAAAGAGAATTTATCAGTAGACGTGGCCATTGTAGGAGGTGGCCCATCGGGTCTTGTTGCCTCGTATTATTTAGCAAAGCAAGGTTTTAAGACCGCCTTGTACGAGCGTAAGCTTTCCCCGGGCGGTGGAATGTGGGGTGGAGCTATGATGTTTAATGAGATCATAGTACAAAAAACAGCTTTACATATTTTAGATGCGTTCAAGATCTCATACAAGCATTACAAGGAGGATTATTATCTTCTGGATTCCGTACATGCGACATCCGCGCTTATTTACGGTGCCAGCCAGGCGGGGGTAAAAATCTTCAACTGCATCACCGTAGAAGATGTTGTTTTTCAAGAGGATAAAGTAAGTGGTTTAGTCCTGAACTGGGCTCCTGTTAGTCGTGAACAGATGCATGTCGACCCACTGGTGATCATGGCCAGGGCGGTTATTGACGGGACGGGTCATGACTGTAATGTAGCACGCACGCTTGAGCAGAAAAACAATATCAGGCTGGAGACAGCGACAGGCAAAGTAGTAGGGGAACGTTCCTTATCCATTGATGAAGCAGAGCGCACCACTGTAGAGAATACCAAAGAGATATTCCCTGGGCTGTATGTCTCCGGCATGGCGTCCAATGGTGTCAGCGGGGGATTCAGGATGGGGCCAATATTTGGCGGGATGTTACTTTCCGGAGAGAAAGTTGCCGGATTGATTGCCAAAACCTTAAACCCGTAATATGGAAGATCCCGGCATATATATTATTATCACAAATCCTCAATTGCCGGCGGAGACAATTGCTGAGAAATGTGTTTCTCACGGCATTACGATGCTTCAGTTACGCGAGAAACACCTTCCGGACAAAGACTTGCTAAAGACAGCAAAGGCCATACGTCGTATCACGCAAGGGACTTCAACCAGGCTGGTGATAAACGACCGGCCTGATATTGCCGTGCTGAGTGATGCCGACTATCTGCACCTGGGGCAGGAGGACATGCCTGTGGAAGAGGCACGTAAGATCGTAGGGGACATGAAAATCGGGTTATCCACCCATTCTATCGCACAAGCCGAAGAAGCCCTGAAAAAAGGCCCGGCATACATAGGATTTGGCCCCATATATCCCACAAATGCTAAAGCCAGACCCGACAAACCCGTAGGGACTGAGCCCTTAAAAAAAGTCCTGGAGATTGCTGACGTACCGGTAGTCGCGATTGGCGGCATCTTTCCGGAAAATATCCGTCCGGTACTGCAAGCCGGCGCTAAAAACATTGCCATGGTTCGCCATTTTATGCAAACCAAAGCATTCGACCAAAGAGTTCAAGAGCTAATCACATTAATAAATACACACCAATGAGCACACAATCAGAACAAGCCAGAAAAGGCATAATCACCCCTGAAATGCAACAAGTTGCTGATACTGAAAACGTAGATGCAGAATGGCTAAGAAACGAAATCGCCATGGGGCGAACGGTAATTCCAAAAAACAAAAACCATAATTTCCGGGCACGGGGAATTGGCCGGGGGTTGGCCACGAAGATCAACGCCAACTTCGGCACCTCGGAAAAGCATTGCAATTTAGCGGAAGAGCTGGATAAGATGAATGTTGCAATCCAGTATGGAGCGGATGCCATTATGGATCTATCTACCGGCGGCAACCTTCATAAAATATTGCAAACCGTGATTGAGGAATCCTCTGTCATGGTAGGAACCGTTCCCATTTATGGAGTCGCTACCCGCTTATTACGGAACGAGAAAAAGATCACCGATTTCGATGCCGAAGACTTATTTGAAGAGATTGAAATGCAGGCCAAAATGGGAGTAGACTTCATGACACTTCATTGCGGGGTTACGAAAACTTCGCTTTCATTTTTAGAACAGGACGAAAGGGTTTGCGGCATCGTTAGCCGTGGCGGCTCTATCATAAAACGATGGATAAAAGAGCATAAGCGTGAAAACCCGTTGTATGAGCAATACGACCGGATACTTGACATCTGCCGCACTTACGATGTTACTATAAGCCTGGGAGACGGGATACGGCCGGGATGTGGTGATGACGCCACCGACCGTGGGCAGGTTGCCGAGCTTTTGGTGCTGGGTGAATTAGTAGACCGGGCGCGCCAAAAAGATGTGCAGGTATTGGTGGAAGGTCCGGGGCATATGCCTTTAGACCAGATCGAGACCAACATGCACCTGATGAAAAAGCTTTGCCATGATGCTCCCTTTTATGTGCTGGGCCCTCTGGTAACCGATGCATCCCCGGGCTACGATCATATTTCCGGCGCTATCGGAGGCACTGTAGCCGCTATTCATGGCGCCGACTTTTTGTGTTATGTCACTCCGGCCGAACATCTCTGCCTGCCTGATATCAACGATGTGAAAGAAGGCGTTATGGCCAGCAAGATCGCCGCTCACAGCGCTGACATCGTCAACAACATCCACGGAAGCCGGCAGCGGGATCATGCCATTTCAAAAGCACGAAGAAACCTTGACTGGGAAGCAATCTATCAAAATGCACTCGACCCGCTCCTGGCGAAAAAACGAAAAAAAGAATCAGAAAGTGATGGCGAGGCCTATTGCTCCATGTGCGGCAACTTATGTGCCGTAAAAACAGATAAAGACAACTGATGGATTATTTTTTAACCATTGCAGCCTCCGATAACAGCACAGGTGCCGGCCTTCAGCAAGATATCAAAGTGGCACACGACCTGGGATACTGGCCACTCTGTGCTGTTACCGGAATTACAGTACAAAACTTTGACAATGTCTTTGCGGTTGATCCGGTAAAACCCCGGATCCTGGAAGCCCAGATCAAAAAATGCCTGGAATTTCCTGTTAAAACCATTAAAACCGGCGCTATATGCAGCGAGGAGAACCTTAGCATTATCACAGACTGCCTGAAACAATTCCCCGGAAAATTTCTTGTCATCGACCCGGTATTATTTTCCAGCAGCGGAACTCCCTTTCTAAATGCCGAATCTATCAAGACACTGAAAAGATCACTATTCCCCTTAGCCGATTTAATAACGCCGAATAAACCGGAATTTGAACAGCTCACCGGTACTAAGATCAACTCAATCCATGAAGGCATTAAGATCGCCAAAGAAAAATGCAACCAATGGAATACTGCTATATTATTAAAGGGGGGGCATTTCAAAGAACCCCGTATTACCGAAGCATTGATCACTCAACATGAGGTTTATCATTTTGAAAAACCCAGAAAAGACCTGTCATATACGCATGGAACAGGCTGCACCATATCAGCCGCCCTTGCCTGTTACGCCGGGAAAAACATCCCCCTGAATGAAGCATATTCATTAGCGTCACAGTACCTGACAGAACTGTATGCCAAATTCAACAACCCATAAAGCGGAAAGATCTACTGTTCCCCTCTGATAACTTCAAATCCCCACAGCCGCTAAAAATCAAATGTGACCTTTTCCAAACGAACGCTTTACTTGTTCTTGTTCTTGTTTTTTCTCTTTAGCTTTTCCAACAGCTCTTTGTTTTTGTCATACATCCTGCTTGTGGTGTTCCGGTCGATGGAAAAATCAATATCCAGCCAGATACCCTCCTCCGTTCCCTCAGGAAGTAACTCCAACGGAATATCAAGTATGATCCCATGTTCCTCAAAAAGCACTACTGCAATATTCTGCTCAATGCGATCTACTACTGCCTTCATAATATATTTATTGTTTATTGAGTCCGGTCTAAAAACACAAAATTTATTACAGCCGCTAAAAATCCAATATGCCCTTTTCAGACCGGTCTCTAGTGAAATAGAACACCTGCTTCCCATGGCCGGATTTTCTGCAAAGCGAGGGCATGCGCATTCACAGATCATCCGGCGATGAGGGAATGATCCCTGGCTGCGCATTCTGTTATGCGCCTTGCTTCATACGTTCGGCAACGACAAAATATTCCTCCCCGTCATAGCTGACCACTACCGTTCCATGGACATCCGTCCGGTACACCTCCGTGTCCATCCCTTGCAGCCATTGGAGAGTCTCTGTATGGGGATGTCCGTAACGGTTATCGTCACCACACATAATAATACTGATCCTGGGGGAGACTGCTTCAAGAAAAGCGGCTGAGTTGCTGCTTGAGCTTCCATGATGAGGCACTTTCAATATCTCAGCCCGCAGAGCCAGGGAATCGTCCTTCACCAACGAGCGTTCCACCTCTTTTTCGATATCTCCGGTAAGCAACACATTAAGCTCCCCCATGCTGACATTAGCCACCAGCGAGGCATTATTCAGGTCACGGCCGGCCGGATCCCGCGGATGCAATATTTCGAAATACGCCCCCTCTCCCATCTTTCTTTCCAGGCCTTTAATCCCACGGGTAAACGGAATATCCATCCTGTCAATAACCGTAAGATATTCATTATACGTTTGGGTGGTATGTGGCACCTGATTATCTATGACTTCATATACTATAAATGTTTCCAGCACTTCGATAAGCCCGCCGATGTGGTCGGCATGCGGATGACTGGCCATAACGATATCGAGTTTCCTGATCCCCAACTCTTTCAGATATTTCACAAGCCCGGAATTTCTTCCGCCCCCATCAACCAGCATATTGTGATCATGTGAGCGGATCAAAACAGCATCCCCCTGCCCTACATTGATAAAATGGATCTGATAAGGATATGAAGGCCCTGCCGTAATGGGCTCTTCTGCTATACTGTCGGGCGCCATAGCATCCATTTCCACCGCTTCCGGCGGGGATGGCGTCTCTTCTTCCACAGGCTCACGGCATATCAACACAAACACCAATGCCAACAGCAGCAGCAATATAAAGCCACCGAGATAACCCTTTTCCCTGTTTCCCCCTTTCCCGGACCTCTTGCGTCCGAAAAGTACACATGAAAATCTGTTTTTTACACTCATCCGTTTTTGCCTGGCTGAAAAGCTTGATGTTTGCGCTTTTTAATCAGACAAAATTAATAAAATCACAGATATTGACAATCCACGATCATCAGCCCGGCTTTGCATCCTTTCCCTTATTCCTGGCGTATTTGCGCAAAAATATCACCCTGGCAGCAAGCCTTCTGCAAAAGCAAGCCAATCCCGCCGGGGTAAGATACAATGCTTATATTTGCCGGCAGATCAACATAAAAGACCCACTATGCCAAGAATCCGGGTAATCCCTCATAATGAAGCCTCCGGGCGTTTGAAAGAGATCTATGACAAAATCATGGACAGCCGGGGAAAGCTTGCAGATGTTCATCAAATTCAAAGCCTGCGACCTGAAAGTATCTGCAGGCATATGGACCTGTACATGGAGATCATGTACAGCCGTTCTGAGCTATCAAGAGCTGAGCGTGAATTGATCGGAACAGTAGTTTCCATGGAAAACGGCTGCAAGTATTGTACAACCCATCATGCTCAGGCTTTGCAGCAATACTGGAAAGATCAGAGCAAGATGGAAACGCTGACCCGGGGCGCTATGTATGAAGTTCTCTCAGCCCGCGAAGCTGCCATTTGCAGATTCAGCATGCATCTTACCCGTCATCCGGGGGCTCATGAAGACCACGATTATACCAAAGACCTGAAAAATATAGGCCTGAGTGATTCCGCTATCCTCGATATAGTTTTAGTAACCGCTTATTTCAACTTTGTCAACCGTATAGTGCTTTCCCTCGGGGTAGAACTGGAGCCTGATAAAGGGACGGGCTATAAATACGAATAGGGTTTGGCCATTAACGCCCGTTTGCCGCTTTATCATGGCCCCAACCGGGAGCTTAAAAAACAAGCGGTTACGCGTCCATCATTCTTTTTATAATCATTTCCCGAAATACTTTTGTATCATCGCCTGCAATTCGTTTTTATTGATGGGTTTTGCTATATAGTCATTGCATCCCGCTTCTATT
>JAWOBQ010000256.1:0-6378 GCA_046484255.1 Bacteroidales bacterium
GGAGGATGATTAAATGCGAGGAGGCGAACTGCCTAAAGAGTGAGTCAGTGTGCGGGGAGTTCCCCTTTAAGGGTTAGGGGTGCGCGCAGGGAATGAGGCGTGGCAGGTAGTAAATAGTCAATAGTAGATAGTAGGAGGTTGTAAACCTAATACATTAATGCGTTGAGGTGATAATGAGAGGGTGAGAGAGAGACTTAAGAGACTTGAGAGACTTAAGAGAATGAGAGAAAAATCAAGCAACGAACAAAGAACCCCGGTGAAACAGCTCCTGCCGTCGCGTTTCACGCCTGCCCTGCTTGCCCCGTTGATTCTATTGCTAATCAACCGGGGTTAAATTCATGTATGCCAATGAATGAACATTTAACAGGGGGACAGGCAACGAACACAGAACAAAGAACACAGAACAAAAATTTAAACATATGAAGATATTTTTTATCGGGTGTATTATGTTAGTGGCTATAAATGCTTCCGCACAAACATCCGGAAATGTTACAGTCCATGAACCTCAACAGTTGAGCACTTTACTGGAAAAACACCGTGCTATTAATCAAAAAATGGATGGTATTCCGGGATTCAGGATCCAGATATTTTCAGATTCAGGGACCCGATCCAGAGATAAGGCTCAAAAAGCAAAAGCAAACTTTCGAATGAAATTTAAAGAACTTGACGCCTATATCGTGTTTGATTCCCCAAATTATAAGGTTGAAGTTGGAAACTTTGTTAAAAGACTTCATGCTGAGCAGGCATTAAAGGAACTCAAATCTGAATTTCCGGGAGCTTATATTGTATCGGAAGATGAAATAGATTTCCCGGATTTATAGATTATCCCCGGGCTGCATACAAAACCCTTAATACTCGCCCCAGGGTTGCTCCATCAACATAACACGCATGATCACAAAAAAAATGCTGCATATCGATAGTATGTACCACGGGCCAGGGTTTCCCGGAAAAACCAATGACGGCTTCCCCGGAGACAGCCGCTTTATATTATCATAAAATTCTTTTCAAAAAAATTTTTTTTATTCAAATAATTTATTATCTTTGTCTTTATGAAATCATAAAGTGCTATGAAATAATCACATTCAAAGCTTTTTAGACGAAGTTGAGCCAGAAATCCAGCGTTCTTTTTCTACACCGGATAATGATGAAGGGGCAAAACAGTTAGAATGTGGGCAATTATATTCAGCAAAAACGAATATAGTTATTCATGAATAAATTTTATATAAATCTTACCCTGGAGACATTAGCTCATATAGAGGACCTCAGCTCCCCAATCTACAATATTTGTAAGGATAATAAGCTGAGCAGCCTGAAAAAGATCCTGTATTATTATTTCGAACACGGCAACTTCAAAAAGCTCAGGAATTGCGGAGATAAATATAATCAGGAGTTAATTCAAATATGCAATACCTACAAAGATTCATTTTATTATTCCCTCTTTCCCTCTTCTTCATTGGGGAGTAAATATATGCATCCGGAAACAAAAATAATAATTTCCAATATCATAACAACCTTCTCTGATAGGCAAATCTGCTGTCTCAACAACATTATTTCTGCAAAATTTGATAGTTTATCCACAAGGAGCAAGAATGCGTTACCCTTTTATCCGGATAAACCTATAACAATAACAAGCCTTAAAACACATATTTTTGATAATGAGAATTTTTCTATACACTCCCTGAAGAATGTTGGGGCCAAATCCGCTAACGAAATCCAAACGTTTTTGTTAGAAGTGTCCAGGCTGATCAGGCTGATCAACATGCACGACAATCCGGGCCGGATTAACAGGGAATTATACAAAGCTATCCTAAACAAGCATTTCAAGCCGATTCCTTCCAAAATCCTGAGCTTTTGTAAAAAGTATGATTTTACCCAGGGCATCCCATTGTTTAAAACTATTGATATGCTGCTAGAACACCATTGCATTTTCCGGGATAAGGAGAAATTTGTTTTTGACAATACCTTAAGCTACCGGAAGGATCAAAAACTTTTTACACTCTCGGAAACGGGATATCAAATCGGATTAACCAAAGAACGAATCCGGCAGATCCGCAATAATATATTGGATAGGTTTTCATCGCATTTTTCATTTATCCGCTCCTTAGATATCAGCTATATTAATCTGTATAGTCTTGATACAAGCCAAAAGCTTTTAAAAACGGACGAACAATTCATAAATGAATTATCGGAAAACGAAAACGTAAATTTCAATATCTTTTTTATCAACCGTATGCTTTCCTTTTTACTTCAGGATGATTATTCCCTTATTGGAAATGAATGCAAAGGTGTGACGGGTAAGGCAAAATGGGATCAACACGGTTGGAGATCAACATATCTGATCTCACAAGAATTATCATCGGTTTTTGACTTTGAAAAACTGATCGAAGATGTATCTCAGCGCTTAAACGAGAAGATCACTGATGATTACGCCTTAGACTTTACTACGTACTTATTGGATTTTACTAAAATCCAATGCAAGGATCTTCCTGAAGGCATTTCTGATATAGCCCGTTATCTGCTACGCAACGAGTTTGCCATACACGTAGACACCAAAGGCTATATAAAGTTTCCCCAAAATGCAATAAAGCCCATTCCTGATTATATTTACGATATTTTGAAGCAAGCCCATGAGCCTTTACATGTTAATGAGATCTTTTACCGGATGCGGCAGCATCAGTTAAAAATTTGCAAAAGCATACAGTCAATACGGGGAAGCTGCCAGCGAGACCCCCGGATTATTCATTTCGGCCCGAAAAGCACTTATGGGTTAAAAGAATGGAAAGATCAACCGCTTACCTTCAAATATGGCTCAATTCAAGATCTTTCAGAAGAGTTTCTGTTAAAGCATCCCACTCCAAGGCATATCAATGAAATTCATAACTATGTAAGCCAGTTCAGGGAGCATGTCTCCATAAAGAACTTATTTTATAATTTAAGATCCGTTGAACACCAGAAGTTCATATTCTTTCAGGATCGTCATATCGGCTTAGCTTCAAAAACCTACGACACCGCTCTGGCGCCTTACAATCCCAGGCCCCGGTATTCCTGGCAAAGTTACTTTGACCGCTTACTGACATTTGTTAACGTACATAACCGCTTGCCACGATCAACCTCCAAAGGGGAAGAGTTACAGTTATACCGGTTTTTGAATTTACAGATTCGCAATTTCGAAAAGCTGAGTTCCTCCCAAAAAGCACAGCTAATGGACATCTGTCATAAATATAATTATAAGAAAAGAAAGTCCACTCAGGAGTAGGCTTTTCTTAAATCGGGAAAGGCAAGGCTTGCCGGAAAAGTGTTGAGACCTCGCGGCATTATGGTGATCTAAGGGAATTTCTGATAATATGAGCTGTGTTACTCTCTGATGCATCTCACTGAGAGCCCGAAAGCACGTGGATCGCAAAACACTGCAGCGCTATTGCTTCCAAACCCCAGGTAACAGGCATTGGTATTATCCGTACTACTGCTCCAGTAAGGGCCGTGGCCCCCTTCACTTTGTACGGAAGCATCATCAAAAAGTCGATAGCCGGACATTGGCAATTTCAACGGTGAAGCAAAGGCACCGTATGCATTATTAGCGTTCCAGCTTTGGCGTTCATCTTCAAGTTCCGATTGTGTAGGGAGGCGAAACCCATCCGGACAAGGGTTATTGGTGCCGCTGACGCCCTGCCATAACGTATCGTTTTGCGGGCTCCGCCAGTCGTTTGGCGAATTCAAAACAGTAATAAAAGATCCATGCCCGGGATCATCTGTATTCGATAAGGTGGAGGTCGTGGATGAATTTCTATCCTGATGCCCGTCATCTCCTCTTCCCCACTGAAACAAATCGCCATACGCCTGGGCGTCGGTACTTGAAGAAGCTACCTGGTTGGCGCCAAGATTCCGGTCAAGCCAACATTCCCCAGTGGTAGGATTCTGCACTGTCCCATATGTTACCTGACTTCCCTTGTAAGCAAAAGTAACATCATCCCCGCAGGAAAACCCGGTCTTGGCTGCATACCAGGCACTGCCGTCCCAATAATTAAGTTCATCATCCGTAGTATTATACACCATCAAACCTTCCACGGCATTCAGTTGATCCCTTTCAGAAGCTGTCATGCGCGGAATTAACAAGCCTTTGCCCGAGCCACGGATTTCCAGTACAGCACTTGGATCCGCACTGGTATCCGCCCCAAATACTACCCCCTCACTGGGCAAACTGCCCGTGCCTGTATACGTGCTCTGGTTTCCCAGCACAATCGATTTCCACCCGCTTCCGTTGTAATAACTGAGTCCATTATTCACCGTATCATATACAATAAGGCCGGTAGCCGGGGACGTTATGGAATTGGGATCGGAACTTCGGGGCGGCAAAAAGCCACGCAGGCTTGAACTTACATCTAAAACCGCACCATCAGCCGCAGGAGAACCATCATTATTAATGGATACCCCGCGAAAAGATACGTTGCCGGAAGATGTGCTCACCTGCTCCTTCTGACACTGATACCAGCCGTCACCTGCATATATGTCCAGTGTCCCGTCATCCTTATTATAGATCATTAAGCCATTTGCAGGTAAGGGTATACTGTCGCGCTCCGAAACATTCAACCTGGGAATTAATAAGCCCGAGTGTGTAGAAGCCGCTTCGAGACGGGCTGAAGAATGCGGATTGTCCGTGTTTATTCCAATCCCCTGAGCTACTATACTACTATGCGATAAAAGAAACCCTGCAAAAACCATTGCCGGAAGCATTCTTATCATTTTTATCTTCATATTTATCTTCATAACAATTCTTTTATGTTGAAAAAACTACTTTACAAATCTTTTTTCCACTGTTTGACCCGAATTCCGGGATACGATCCTTATCAAATACAATGCCCGGGGTAATTCCCTGATATCCACTTTCAAAACATTTTTACCTGCATATACCTCCACGTTTTTCCCTATTACCTGCCGCCCCTGGCTGTCGAATATCAAAAGATCCAGCCCTGCTCTTTCCATAGCGATCAGATCAACAGCAATATGATCTTCTGCGGGATTCGGATATATAGCGCTGACCGTCAACCCGGAAGAATTATTTTCCGGCCGTTCAAGCCCGGAGGGGTCAAACGTGCCGGCAAGGGTAAATTCAGAGAAGCCGTTAGTAATAGCTTCTGCATAATTCCCGGATGTATCCACAGTAGTAGGCAATGTTTTCCAGTTTCCTCCGCTCCCATCATCTGTATAACGGTACATTTTTAAATTACTTTCCGAATGGATCGTACTGCCTTCTGTGAGTTCATCATCCCAGTAATAAAACCTGAGCTCAGCAGTATGACTTGTTGCAGGAATAATATCATAATACCTGCATATACTGTAATCGGAAGTGTTTGAACCCGTTCCCTGTAGCTGCTCATGCCCTCTTATAACCGTGGTGATCCCGAGATCTTCTGTCGTGGAAATCTCAATGCCCAACTTGCCGGGGGAAACAGTGGTATCATTTATGACACCCTCAGACCGGATCGTCCCCTTATGCGCTGCGGGATCTCCTACTTTTACCCGGTTAACCGGTGTTTCATTCTCAAGAGTCCCTGAAGCCTCCAGATCCACTATGCTGTTTTGCAAGTCCAGTTCCCCTGCCGATAACGTTAAATGATGCAACACCGAAATATCCTGCCCCAATTGCAAACCCAGCCCGCTGTTGTCTAACGTAAGATCATAAAATGCCGTCGACGAACTACCCGTGATCTCCTGAACAGTATCTCCATTAAAAATAACTTCCCCGGTATTTGCAGAACTAAACAGAAAACCGGAGCCGCTATTGTTGGTCCAATCGCCGCTCAGGCGCATAATGCCGTTATTGTTGAACGTTCCGGATTCCCCGTGTAAAGAGCCCTTAAGGGTTATTTCCGCGGATGAGCGTATCTCATCATCAATATACAACAAAGGTTGTGCATTCAAAAAATTGAGGGGAAACAGCCACCCCGCAATAATAAAGAATCCCAGTAGTTGTACCGGAAAACAAAGTCTGTGTTTTTGCATCATAAGTTTTTTTCGTTGAAATGATCCTGTTCTTATAAGAAAAACAATGTCTTCGGGCATCTTAATGATCGTATATCTATTTTATTCTGCCCTTGACCGGATCAATAATTAATAAATTTTTGATATTTTTACGGTGCAAATATACTAAAAAAATAATTGTGTCCTATATAAAACCATAAATTTTTTTCCGCAGAAAATTCCCGTTGCCCCATTTCATATGTTCAAAATTTTTATTAAATCGGTCATATTTATCCCGTCCTTTCGGGATGGAACCTCTCTACTTTGAACATCGTCCTGTGTGTTAAAAGCTTGAGCATGGAGGTTTCATATGTTTAAATTTTAACAAAATGCTTATTTTCTGTTGTTTATGTTTTAACA
>JAWOBQ010000285.1:0-3345 GCA_046484255.1 Bacteroidales bacterium
GCGGGCGGCCCTGGTTCCCCCGGACATGATGCTGGCGGCCATGGCTTCGGCCATGTACGCAGACGGGGAGATCGACGACAGGGAGAGGGAGATGATCCGCTCCTTCCGCCGGAAGCGGAAGATCAGGCCCCGTAAAAACAGGGTAAACCTTGATCTCGAACATTCTGAATCAAACACCCGGCATAATAGATAAACACAGATAAGAATCATCAAATTTATTAGTGATTGGTGATGGGATGTGTCAGGAGGGGTTCATAAAAGGCTGATAACTCATAATCTGTTAGTGTATTGCTAATAGATTATCACTTAGAGATAAATCTATGAGTCCAGTTTAAAAAGGTCACATTTGATTTTCAGCGGTTTTTTGCCCCGAACCCTAAAGGATGAAGCCGCTGAAAATCAGCTTCCCTTTAAGGATGGGGTAAAGCTGATATTTAGCGGCTGTGATAAATTTAGTGTTTTTAGACCGGGCTCATCTATTGTATTTGCAAAGGCACATCAAGTGCCATAATTGCTGTTCATATCAATGGTTGAGGAATCTTTATATCTCGTATTCAGTAAATCCAGGAAATAAAAGTCCTTTTCATACCACCATTCTAAGTTTTTGATTGCTTTATCGCTAAGGTGTTTGTCGGTATTTTCGGGATTTTTGTGTTTGTTGACCTTATCGGTAGGAAGTTGATAGGTTTCCGGAATACCTAAAATTTTCTTCAAAACTTCGAAATCCTCATTTAAATTTCTTTGACTCCCCACAAATATAATATCATCGAAATGTTTTTGCAAAAGAGCTTTATTTTTAAACCAATCCCAGTAGGAGGTCCTTAAGTGCCCAATATTATAGAGTGCATCATATGCTATATTTCGATTTTTTTTATTTTTTGATGTGAGCGATTCGGCTAACTCATTGGGAGTGGAAAATTTGTTGAAAGCTTTTGCTTCTTCGGCATTCCATTCATTATAAATATTGGGCATGCCTTTTCTTTTTCTTGAATAAAAACCGCTTACGAACCTGTCAATAGGATTCCGGATAAAAAAGAAAACTCTTTCTCCTTTCATGACATGATGTAAACCAATAAAATGAGGATGGGAAAAGATAATGTATTTGTCATTGATGAATGGTTTCTTTTGATTTTTCAGGGCATTTTTTATTGCTGTCCCACCTGTTTTGCCTATATGAAGAAAATGTACGATTGTCTTGTTTTGAAGTTTTGCGAATAGTCTATATTTTAGTAAAAATAACGGATAACTGATTTTCTCGATATAGAAATAACGGAATTTAACTAATCGAAAAGATTTTATTTTTCCTAATAAGGCATTCAATTTTGATAGACTGTTCTGTACCATGAGTGATTATTCTTTAATTCTTATTTGTTTTTTGGAATACAGTTTATTAAAAAGTATGGCAACAAAATCATGGCAACAAATATACAGAAAATTCCATAAATGCGTATAGTAAGAAGCATAAATGAGTCCGGTTTTCAAATTTTATTATTGATTTTCAGTGAATTAATCTTAGATGGAAGGTAAAAAGGTGTCTGTTTCATCTTGCCGGGGCTCTTTAACTTTTTCTGAATGTTCCGTTGTCATTTTCATCGACATGGTGTCATAGTGCAGGCTGAAACAGGGATGTACAATCAGTCCATCAGGTTTTTCCTTCTTGTTCTTTCATTCCTGAAGCCCGCTGCACGGCTTTTTGTCCAAAGCGATTGCGCATCCGGTCCATTGCTTGATACAGGTTGACCATCTCGGGCGTATCTTCGAACATATTGATCTGCTGCATCCCGCCGACCAAACCGCTGAAGCGCACCCCCACCAGCCGGAGCAGCATGCGCCGCTGATAAAGCTCATTAAAGAGTTCCTGTGCCAGCTTTATCAGGACATGATCAAAGGAGGTGTAAGGAATTCGTTTCTGCCGCGTGTGGGTATCAAAGTTGGCATAGCGGATCTTTACGGTGATGACAGAGGTGAGCTTTTGCTTGCTACGTAGCTCATAGGCCAGCTTTTCCACCATTCCGGCCAGCAACTGCCGGATGTGCTGAATGTTTGTTGTATCTTTTTCAAAAGTCGTTTCCGTACTGATGGATTTGCGTTCCGAATATGGCGTCACCGGCGTATTGTCGATGCCATTGGCTTTTTTCCAGAGCATCAGTCCGTTTTTGCCCATTACCTGCATTATCATGTCCGGCGGCATTTCCTGCAGGGTTTGCACGCGTGCGATGCCCATTGAACGCAGCAAACGGAAACTCTCTTTGCCTACCATGGGGATTTTACGAATAGACAGGGGTGCCAGAAATGGCTTTACGCGGGGCTGTTTTACATACAGTTCGCCATTGGGTTTGGCCTCGCCTGTTGCGATTTTCGATACCGTTTTATTCACTGACAGTCCCATGGAAATAGGCAGCCCCGTTTCCTTTATGATCCGCTGACGCAGCTCCTGAGACCACTTCAACAAACCGAAAAAACGGTCTATACCCGTCACATCCAGGTAATGTTCGTCGATGGAAGCCTTTTCGTACAGCGGTGCTTCTTCATGGATAACGTCTGTCACCAGGCGGGAATAGTGAGTATAAGCTTCCATATCGCCCCGAAGAAAAACCGCATCGCCGCAAAGCTGCCGCGCCATCTTCATGGGCATGGCCGAATGTACGCCAAACCGCCGGGCCTCATAGCTGCACGAAGAAACGACACCCCTGCCCGACAGACCCCCGATGATCACCGGACGGCCGTTCAGACACGAATCACGTAAGCGCTCTACCGCTACAAAAAATGAATCCAGATCCAAATGCAGGATATTGCGGTTTTGTTTTGTATCGAATATGGTTTTGTGCATGATGGCTTAATAGGACACGCTATGGCGTATCTCTGTAATGATTAATTTTTCGTCATTTTTACGACCACAATTTAATCATTTTAATAGACATACCCGGTTTTTTGAATTTTTTTTTTACCCCTGTTCAAATAGTAACCGTATGTTCTATTGTGCCATGGGTTGAACAATAATAGGACGACTTTCATCTGATGAATGTAAAACAATACTTGTATCTCCAATCACCTTTCCCCAGCCTATTTGGACAGGAGCAAGATTAGCATTGACCAGGGTTGCACTTTTATGTATGCACTTTCAAGGGGATCCTGCATATAACTGAAATCGATAACCACCGGACTGAAATAATTATCAGGAGATTTCAGGCCGGAGGCAGGTATTAAATTGAAAGCTTTATCTTTGCAACGATGACGAATATTATACCGGCAAAATATAACTTTTGGAATGTAGTTTATGAGATTTGTGTGAGAGCGGTAAAATGTTTTTCCCGGAAATTAAAAAAAACGGAAAAAAAGCTTTTG
>JAWOBQ010000344.1:0-5324 GCA_046484255.1 Bacteroidales bacterium
GTACTGCTCAGTTTTTCCTGCCCGGTCTTGATTCGCTTATGGGCTGTATTCCTTATATTATGGGGGGTTTCCGCTTTGCCTATAAAAAGTGGCTGGAAAGCATTCTTTTCCCTGCTTCTGATTTTTGCTGCCCTCGGATATGCCCTTCAGGACAAATCCGGAAACTCGTTTTTTAATATTTCCACCCCCGCTGATAATGTGGAGATCCATTTTAATGCAAAAGATTACTCCGGTGAGGATACACTTAAAGACACTGAGCGTGGGATGGAATTTCAGAGAGAACAGATCCCTCACGACACAAGCATTTCAAATACCCATCTGGAGTTAAACGGGGCCGCAGGTTCATTTACGATCCGGAAACCCACCCGGGATTATCTGCTGGATTTTCAAAAAAAGGGCAATGTTGGTGATTTCCGGGTTGAAACACGGCAAAATGATGATACACATTTTGTGGATATCACGTTAAATAAAGCAAGGATAAGCGGAAGAGATCATTTTAATAAGGCGAACATTCTGCTCCACCCCGATCCGGTCTGGTCATTCAATCTCAACCTTGGAGCTTCCGACACCCGCCTTGAGCTGGAACCGTTCAAAGTAAAGCAGGTGTCCATTAAAGGCGGAGCTTCAAACGTCGACCTGACATTGGGAACGCGATACAAAGACATTAACGTTGACGTAGAATCCGGTGCAACATCCGTTCTGCTAAGAATCCCCGAAGAAGCAGGTTGCCAGGTACATTTCAATTCATTCCTGGCAGGAAAAAACCTGAAAGGATTCCGGCGCGAATCGCGGAACTATTATTATACCCCGGGCTTTAAAGAAAAAGACACCCGCATAAACGTTCATGTAAAATCTGCTGTCTCCAGCTTTAAAATTAAACGATATTAAGCTGAGCGGCTTTCGTTCAGCAAGTCATCCATAGATTTGCAATCTTTTTGGAGGAAGTTGCTGAGAATTTCGCAGAACACCTCCGGGGCTTCAACATGTAACCAATGCGATGCTCCGGGGATAGTTTTTATAAGGGCTGAGGGGAAGATCTCTTTAATCTTCGGATGATCTTCCTCCAGGACATAATCCGACTTTCCCCCTGCAATAAACAATGTTGGTTTT
The DNA here is from genome assembly GCA_046484255.1 of Bacteroidales bacterium. Taxonomy (GTDB): domain Bacteria; phylum Bacteroidota; class Bacteroidia; order Bacteroidales; family PWNQ01; genus PWNQ01. The sequence continues at coordinate 1,111 of JAWOBQ010000344.1, forward strand.
TTAAATTGATTCTCTGTACTTATTCCTTCCACAATATTTTCCATGCTTGCTTTTAATACCGGAAGGTTTAATTTCCAGCCCAGCCTTTGCCGCGAATACCTTTTCAGGTTTTTCATCAAAAACATACGCAGGGGCCTGGATTGCACATAACGCCCCAATTGTTGCTCTACCTCGTCCCGTGTTCCTGCCTGATCAAAATCCACAGACTCCATGGCTTCAATCAACTGATAATGGATTGCTTTGGCTTTGTATTTCCTTACGCCCATATCCACAACAATCAGCTTTTCTACGTCCTCTGGATAGTCCAAAGCAAAATGAATGGCCACCTTCCCTCCCATAGAATGCCCCATCAAAACAGGCTGTTCAATATTATGCGCTTCCATAAACTCCATCAAATCATCCGCCAGCGCATAATAATTAAACGTGGAGTGATGAGGCGACCGGCCATGATTCCGCTGGTCAGGGATATAAACTTTATAATTGGCAGCCGCCCTTTTGGCTATGGTCACCCAGTTATCCGACAGACCATATAATCCATGCAGGATTATCAAAGGAGGACCCTCTCCAAATGTGTGATAAAAAAGCTTCATGAATCTAAAATTTAAAAATAAAACCCAAACTAAAAAAAATTCCGTTCCAAATTTACCAGGCTTGCCCTGCTTGCCCCCGATTGAATATTGCTACCGCAATTCAAGCCCGTTGATCAGAAAAAATCAACAGGGTTAAATGCGACGTTAGGAGCAGATTTAACGGGGTTTTTTGTTTGCTTCGTTCGCCCTCTCGCATTATCGCATTACGCCATTTAATCATCGTCCTGTATGTTAAAAGCTTTAGCATGGAAGTTTCACGTGCATATAGAGACTCTGCCGGATCAGGTATTCTGCAGTTGTTTCAGATACATATGTATAGTTTGTTCAAGCCCCATGTATAAAGAATCGGATATAAGCGCATGCCCGATAGAAACCTCCAGCAGGTTTGAAATATTATCGGCAAAGAAACGCAGGTTATCCAGGTTAAGGTCATGGCCCGCATTCAGCCCAAGCTTAACCTCCTCCGCTGTATTTGCAGCTTTAATAAAAGGCCGGATCGCAGCGTCCCTGTCTTGAGGAAAAATTCGCGCATACGGCTCCGTATAGAGTTCTACCCGGTCTGTACCGGTTTCAGCAGCATGAACGATCTTCTCCGGGGATGCATCTATAAAAACAGATGTACGCATTCCATAAGCTTTCAGCTCGGCGATAATGTCCTGAAGTAACGACTTATGGGCGATTGTATCCCAACCCGAATTCGATGTAAGAGCATCGGGGGCATCCGGAACAAGCGTAACCTGTGTGGGGCGAACCTCGGTAACCAGCTTAATAAATTTCCGTGATGGATAACCTTCGATATTAAACTCGGTATGCAAAAGAGGCTTCAAATCATAAACATCCTTATATTTAATATGACGTTCATCCGGCCGGGGATGAACCGTTATCCCCTGTGCCCCATACTCCTCGCAGGAAAGGGCTGCATCCACGATATTCGGGGTCTCCCCTCCGCGGGCATTCCGAATCGTAGCAATTTTATTGATGTTCACACTTAAATTTGTCATAACTTTGTATCCTTCCGGTTTCCTCCGGACAAAGATAATAAAACCGGGAATGTCCGTGCACGGACAAATCAAAAAAATAACATCAACATCATAGAAACAAGACATCCGGGCGGTTCAAAATGCAAAAAAAAATAAGTACAATAAACACACCGGAGAACCTGCTTGTTTATAATAATACAAAAAAAATATGATATGCTGGCAAAACATCTTTTATCAAAAACCATAGTCCCCTTACGAACTTCCGATACAGGGATCAGTGCCTTAAGTATGATGGATGAGTTTAAAGTAGCCCACTTGCCCATTGTCAATAATGTAGACTTTCTCGGTCTTGTCTCCGAAGATGACATATTAAATTTTAACGATCCCGGGAAACCCTTAGGGGAACACAGCCTCTCCCTGAAAAAACCATATATTACTGAAGACCAGCACGTGTATGATATCATCAAAATCATATATGAGCAAAAGTTAACCGTTGTTCCCGTATTGGATAAGATCAACACATATAAAGGAACCGTTGTAATGTCGGAATTAGTGTCACGGTTGGCAGAGATGGCTTCGATACAGCAGCCCGGGGCGATCATTGTTCTGGAACTAAATGAGAAAGACTATTTGCTTTCAGAGATCGTACAGATTATAGAGTCTAACGACACAAAAATCCTGAGTCTTTACACCTCTTCCCCTGTAGACTCCACCCGCCTTGAGCTTACCATAAAGCTTAACAAAATGGATATTTCGTCTGTGCTGGCCACCTTTAGCCGCTATAACTATACCATAAAAGCTTCATACTCGGAGAATGAATATTGGGATGATCTGATGGACCGCTATAATTCCCTGATAAACTATCTGAATATTTGAGCATGATACGAAAGTTTATTTTCGTTGTTCTACTTGCTTTATGTATGTATAATACAGTACATGCAAGCGAAAAAGACAGTCTCCGGCGTATAGATGAGATCCGGGTCAGTGGCAATGAAAAAACAGAAACAGCCATTATTCTCCGGGAGCTTCCTGTGGATGAAGGGGATTATATTACCCTCAGGGAATCTGAACAGATTAAAAAGCGCATCGAAGAAAACCTGATGAACACCGGCTTATTCAATTTTATTGAAGTGTCTTATACTGTGCGATCCGGCACGGTCAATTATGAGATCAACGTAGAAGAACGGTGGTATATCTGGCCTAAAGTTTCTATAGATTATGCCGATCGCAACATCAACTCCTGGTGGCGGAAAAAAGACCCCGGGCGGATAAACTATACTATTGGGCTTTCCCATCAGAATTTCAGAGGCAAGGGGGAAGAGATCGGGGCAAAGCTTCAGCTCGGCCATGAGCAAGCCTTTTCCCTCAACTACAGCATCCCTTACCTGAATAGGGCCAAAACCCTGGGGTTTATGCTTAACACCACATATAAAGCTTTACACACGCTACAATACGGCAGCATTGACCATCAATCCCTCTATGCCACACTGGAAGATAAATACCTGAGCGAAAGCCTTCAATTTACCGCAAGCCTGAAATACAGACCGCATATTAAAACACAACACCGGTTTACGTTAGGATGGTATAACTACCGGCTAAATGATACACTCAAAGCACTGAATAAAAATTATGCCTCCCAGACAGAATACGGCTTTGTCTATCTCTCTTATACCGGCAAATTTGATTACAGGGACTATAAAGCCTATCCCCTTCAAGGATATTATTTAGACTTCCAGGCGAAAAAATATGGCTGGAATACTCAATCCATTGATCATCTCATTTTAAAAAGTACTTTCCGCAAATACTTTCCCCTGTATAACAACAACTGGTATTTTGCCGCTAGTATAACAGGCCAGTGTAAAGCCGGGGGTCAAATCCCTTACTTTTTAATAAAAAACAAAGGGATGGGTTATAACCGGGATTATGTCAGAGGCATGGAACATTATGTTTTTGACCGGCCAAACTGGACCTATGTAAAAACCAACATAAAACGAAAGATCCTCTCCCAAAAGATCATCCAGGTAGGGTTTTTAAAAAATGAGTTTTTAGGAGAAAAGTTCAGTAAAATTCCCATTCGTATTTTCGCCAATCTCTTTTATGATGCCGGCTATGTTTTTGGCCAGCCACAGGAAGAAGAGATCAATCCCCTGCTAAATGAATGGCACCAGGGTTTTGGATTAGGCCTGGACCTGATAAGCTATTATGATAAAGTATTACGAACAGAGATATCGCTTAACCAGCGCGGCGAAACAGGAGTTTATTTTCATATGATCGCTCCCATTTAACCAGTGTTTAGCCATAAAGTCCGGCATCTGCATTATTGCTCAATTCAACTTAATCAACTCCATCAACTTAAATAAAGCCTGTCAATAAAATCAGTGTTTGCGGGGCTTACGAAGTGGTTTAGCTCCTTATAAATCCCGGCGCTAAACGAATACCACCATGGATAAAACCCGGTGCTGATCAAATGTACATTCTCATTTGGATTTTTGAAATACCCCATTAGGTTAGCAGCCTGCTTCAGCAGGGTGTGTTAATGGGCTCATCACTCTTCTATAGCCCGCTTCAGCGGGCTTTCCCGAACAAGCAAACCGGTTCACACTGATTACACGGATTTTGGCGGATTCCGCGGATTTTAGCGGAG
>JAWOBQ010000019.1:0-4420 GCA_046484255.1 Bacteroidales bacterium
GCAGCCGGTTGAGGAGGCCGGAGATAATCTCCAGCCTCTCAGCCTGTTTTTATCGTATCTAATTAGTCGCGACAGTAAAGTGAACTAAAGTTTGAAGTGATCTAAAGTGAGCTAAAGTTGTTGAATTCTGTCAATTTTATAAAATGGTGAAGCGAAGCGGCACCATAACCCTGGCCCAGACCGATCATCAATACGCTATGTTCAAAAAGACAGGTTTGCAATGATCTATAGGCGATATCAATATACGCTGGCGAGTCGCACCAGGGCGGGCTTTAGGCACTTTAGATCACTTTAGTCACTTTACACTTGTTTATTGCATTATCCAGATATCAGTCTGATTTTAAGCTATAAATTTGATACTCCCCAAAATCCGCTATAACCAGAATATATTATAAAGCTATTTGGCTTTAGCCTTTATCGTGATCGTTATTATTAAAAAATTTCTTTCTTCCAAGACCGGCCAGACCTACCAGACCCGATCCAAGCAGTAATATGGTGGCAGGTTCGGGGGCATGGGCGGTGGTGGCGGTACCTCCTACTGCATCACCTTCAGGCTGAGTGGTTACAGATGTTACAGAATCACCAGGAACACTATGGCTCGAACTGCTTTTACAGCCAACAGCCCCTAAGATCATAAACACAACGCATAAGAACACTAATAATTTTTTCATGTTGATCTCTCCTTTTCCAAAATTTTCCAAAATTGTTCACAACTAAAATCTGCACCAACCTTTTTTCGAATTCTTAAGATACCTGATGCAAAGAAAATGCCAGAAGAAAAATAAAATCAGCATTCTTTTTAATTAGATTTTTTTATCTAAATATTAAATGGTTATATACAATAAAATGGAGGTTCCCGCTCATATGTTAGCTTTGGTCAGAGTGATTTTTATGTAAATAATGTTACAATTACATAAAAATTATGTAATTTATTTCATAAATGTTTTTATTGAAAAACAAAACATTTTAATGGTAAAGTTAATCAGCGAACACAAAAAAATCTATGGAGGTAAAACAATGGGCCGTTTGAAACATTTTCTTATTCTTTTTCTTTTTATATTCACTCTGCTTTGTGGTTGCTCATCAAATGAACAGAAGAAAGCCTCTTATTTTGAAAAAGGCAACACCTATTTTGAAAAAGGAGAATACAAAAACGCGGAGATCGAATTCAAAAATGCGATACATATAGATCCCGAATATATCGAGGCTTATATAAAACTTGGCCAAACCTATCTTAATCTCGGAAACCCTCAAGAGGCTTTCAGGGCATATTCAATGGTTGCAAAGCTTGATCCGCAAAATTCAAACGCTCAACTTAAGCTATCTACGTTTTATTTGTTGGGGAAAAAATTAAAAGAATCCCGGGAGAAAGTTGACGCGGTTTTAAGTAAAGAGCCGGAAAACATAGAGGCGCTGTTTGTGCTCGCCGGAATCCTTGAATTGGAAAAAAAGCAGGATGAAGCCGTATCCGTATTTGAAAAAATCATTGGACTCAATAACAAGGAACCCCGTGCCTATATAGAGATCTCCCGCATACTGGCACGTCAGGGAAAGCTTTTGGAGGCTGAAAATATTCTTAAAAAGGCGGTCCGCATCAATCCTGACGCCGTAAGCCCACATCTTGCCCTTTTTAGTTTTTATGACAGCAACAAAGAGTATGGCCGTGCAGAAACCGAAATAAAGAAGGCCATCGATATAAGCCCGGAGAATTCAGATCTTTTTATTGACCTCGGTAATTTTTACTTTAGACATAACCACACGAGCAAGGCGGAAGAAGCCTACCTGAAGGCTGTCGTAATCGACCCCAAAAATATAAAGCCCTATATGGTTACCGCAAGGTTTTACGACGCTATCGGCAGTAAAGACAAGACATTAACCATGTACAACAAGGCTCTTAACCTTCAGCCTGAAGATTTTCGGATAATGGATTCAATTGCAAGGTTTTATGTCAAGAATAAAGAAATCGGGGATGCTGAAAAGTATATCACTGATATTTTAAAACAAAGGCCCAAATATTTTCCGACCAGAATGTTAAAAGGAGAATTCTTTGTCTATCAGCGAAAGTTTGACGAAGCCATTACATTGTTTAATCAGCTAATAGAGGAAGAACCGGGATATGGCCGTGTCTATTACTTCAAGGGTATTGCTCATTTGGGGAGAGGCGAACCCAGGCTGGCAAAAGCAGCCCTTGCCAAAGCTATTGAATTAAATCCCAGGCTATTAAAAGCAAAACTCCTATTGGCCGAAATTTATTTGGGTGAACGCGATATCAATCTGGCTATGAAACAAAGTCTGGAGGTTCTTGAAATCGCACCGAACAGTTACCCGGCAAAAATGCTCTTAGGAAATATCTACATGTACCAAAAAAAATTCAAGGAAGCAAAAAACACATTTGAATCATTAATCAAACTTTCACCGGAAAATCCTGTGGGATATTTTCGTCTGGGATTTTTGCACCGTTTGCTGAAAGAGTATGATCCTGCCCTGGAAAACTTTAATAAAGCCATATCTATAAACCCCAAGCTTATGGATGTGTTTACCCATATTGTTCTTGTGCATGCCGAAAAAAATGAATTTGAAACGGCAATGTTAAAATGTAATAAAAAACTGGAAGAATTACAGGACGCTCCTGAACTGCTGGCTATTGTCCACAATCTAAAAGGAGGACTCTACCTTGCCCGGCACAAAGAAAAACAAGCGGAAGCATCGTTCAAAAAAGCTTTAAAAGAAAATCCGAATTTTTTGCGCCCTTATTATGCGCTTGGCAAAATATATCTTACAGAAAAAAAAGAGAATAAAGCCATTGAACAATACAAGACCGTATTGGAAAAAAATCCTAAGCAGACAGCCCCCCATATGCTGTTAGGCACTATTTATGACATGCAAAAAAGGGGGGATCTTTCAGAAAAGCATTACAGATCGGCACTCAATATCAACCCGGATTTTGCTCCGGCCGCCAACAACCTTGCGTATTTGCTTGTCATGAAAAACAAAAATATTGACGAGGCCTTGGCGCTTGCACGAAAAGCAAAAGAAAAACTTCCCAATGACCCTAATGTAATGGACACACTCGGTTTGGTTTACTACAAAAAGGGTTTATTTGAAAGCGCCATCGGTGAGTTTGCGGGCAGCCTGGAACAGATGCCTGATAATGCGGTTGTGCACTATCATCTGGGCCTGGTCTATTATAAAAAAGGCGACAAGGATTCGGCCAGGGCGGAACTGGAAAAGGCTTTGAAACTGGATCAAAAATTTGAGGGCGCCGATCAGGCTCGACGGATATTGTCTGAAAGTTGAAAGTTTAAAGTGAGCTAAAGTGACTAAAGTTTTTAATATCCTAAACTATTGTCTTTTTAACATTGTTGTGTATTTGCGTTCATTCGTGGTTTTTTTACCGCAAATAGACACAAATGGACATATATAAAAAATACGTGTTTTATGCCTAAATCTTTGGTGCGCATTTATTTTTTTATTGGCGTGTATTCGTGTTCATTCGTGGTTTGATTTATCGATTAAATAACAAACTATCCACACGCTCAAGGATGTGGTTTTGAAATTTCTTTCTTTTAAGATTCTTATTTTATGTATCCTTTTGCCGCCGATTCTTTATATATTTTCTCTGCAATCCATTGAGAGTCATCTTAATAGACGGTATGCAGAAGAGATAGGAGATATTTATACGGGAGATACACGCCCGTTGTTTGACGGGAGCGTGAGACTGAAAGATGCCATAAATAATAATATTGACCGCTATCTTCAAAGCAAAGCCTTGCTGTCATTGGGGGTTAAAGCAAAGGTAACCGTTGCTACAAAACAAAACACGATTTTATATCCTGCTGTTTTTAATGATGAAGAAGTTGACATCTCTTCGTATGCACCCATACAAGTCGCCACTGACAATTACAATCTCATGAATGAAGGACTTGGGGTAAACGTCGACGTAATTCTTGAGCATAATACCCTGCTTTCAAACACAATACTTGCTTTTTACACCTGCATGTCCGTATTGGTATTATTCTTGTATTACAGGGCGGGAATAAAAAAGGCCAGGCAGGAGGACACCGAAAAAGAGACCGAGATCGCACGGCTTCTGGAATTCGAAAAAAAACATACCAGCAAACTTAAGGACCTGATAAAAGTAAAACAAAAACTGATATCTGAAATTATAAAGATAAAAAAAAAGCTTGTACATGAAAGGATTCGGGCCAGCAAAAACGAAGATGATTTGATAAAAGAAATTGTCGCTCTCGAAGAAAATATTAATGAAAATATTGTGTTACAAAATGAGAAGCAGGATGAAATTAATGCCTTAAAAGAAAAAATAAAACTCCTTGAAAAGGAAAGGCAAAAAGAGAACAAGCAAAAAACGAACAGTTTTAACAGGGTCCGCAAACGATTTAAAACGCTTTATAAAAATATA
>JAWOBQ010000130.1:0-8337 GCA_046484255.1 Bacteroidales bacterium
TGAGGATATCCATAAGATACTTCAGGCGATAGACCGTCAATTTTCTGTGAATCACGATAATGTGGAAATAACTGTGGAAGCCAACCCCGATGATCTGACAGCCGGGTATCTGAAAAACCTGAGAGCCTCCGGAGTAAACCGTATCAGCCTGGGGATACAGTCTTTTTCTTCTCAGGATCTGGATTATCTGGAACGCCTCCATGAAGTAAATAATATTCCCTCAGTGATGAATCATATTTCCCGTGCCGGATTTAATACGATCAGTGCCGATTTGATCTATGGGATTCCCACTCAAACTGAACAGGTTCTGTATGGTAACATTCAAGAGCTTATGCGTTATCCGGTAGATCATATATCGGCATATGCTCTTACGGTAGAGCCGAACACAATACTGCACTGGCAGATCAAGCATCTACGGAAAAGCGCTATTGATGAAGCGCTGGCTTCTTCACATTTTTTGCATGTTTCCGAACATTTAGAAGATCAAGGGTTTGAGCATTATGAAATATCCAATTATGCATTGCCCGGGAAATATTCACGTCATAATATCAATTACTGGTATCAGAAGCCCTACCTCGGGATAGGTCCTTCTGCACATTCTTACGACGGCTGCTCACGGCAATGGAACATTTCTGCTACCGGCCCTTATATTAAAGCAGTGAAAGCCGGTTATATTCCCGCGGAAAAGGAAATATTAAGCACGGAACAACAGTTTAATGAATTCATCATGCTTCGTTTGCGAACGCGCCGGGGGATAGATATGCAGGAAGTAGCCCGGCGATTTGGCTCAGCCCGGCATAATGCATTGAGAAGAGCATTCAAAAAGCTCCGGCGCCCCGGGCTGATCACTTTTGATAAAAATACTATTTTCCTTACCAGAAAAGGCTTCCTCTATGCCGATGGGTTGGCTGCTGAATTATTCATTGATTAGCATAAGGGAGCTTTCGGCTGCCTGAGCAAGAGAAACCCTTAAAAATACCGGCTGATGGTCGGAATGGCGAAACGCTAAATCATCAGTGATCACCGTATCGACTACAAGGTTGGGCGAGACAATAAAATAATCAATAATGGTGGTGCGGGTTTGCCCTTTTTTAAACGGCCTGTCAATGCTGCGGTTTGTAGGGATGCCTTTGCTCCAGGCCCATTGCCAGCCTTTGGGAAGAACGGTTTTCGAAAGCGGAGGATGTACACTGCTTAATTGATATCCTTCGGGATCATATGACGGATCAAAATCCGGCGGGTTCTGGTTCCAGTCGCCTCCCGCCACAACATAATTCCCCCGCAAATATTCATTGAGCATATCATCCCGAATAAATTGAAATTCAGCTTTTCGTAGCTCCCCCTTATCAAATGCCGAATGATGCGTGTTGTAGATTACAAGATTATTGCCGCTTTTTAGCTTGTAAACCGCTTTTAAATAAGCCCTCTTGGGCATGAATAAACGATAAGGCCAGGAATAACCAGAGGGGTAATCATGCTTTTCAACAATAGCCGGAGAGATATTGCTGTGTAACTGTATTCCGCTTTTTACCTTGCCCAGCGGACGGGTAAACGGGATGGGAACATAGGCTACATCATAGTTGACTGCAAAATAATTGTCATATCCGTTCAGTAGCTCGCAAATATCTTCAGCCTGATTGCTCTTATAACTCCTGTTGGAGGAGATATCCACCTCCTGAAATAACAGGAAATCGGTGGAGTGAAAAGAGGCGATGGTGGAATATATACCTTTGCTGTATTTTTTAAACTCCTGTAAGTCAGGTTTTACGCCCTCGCCCCCGTCATAGAAAAAATCCACGTCTTCACCTAGCCCTGCATAACCAATATTCCAGCTAATGAACGTAAAACTTTTCCGGTCGTGTTCCTTTATGGCTGTGCTCCCGGCTGTGGTCAATAAGGTTGAACTTTCCGGTTGGAATTCCATAACCCAATTATATATGAAAATGCCTGATAGCGTTAAAACCACTAACAAAACAAAACCCAGCAAAATCTTTATCGTATTTTTTAACCAGGTACGCATAATGCAATAAAAATTTTTGTAAATATAATTAAAATTGAAATATTCCTGATAATAGTAATTGAGTTGATTAGGTTGATTGCGTTGATTAGGGTGAAGCCGCTGAAAATCATCCTCCCTTTAGGGATGGGGTAAAGCTGATCTTTAGCGGCTGGGATACATTTAGTGTTTTTAGACCGGATTCTATAATAATTTTTGAGTTTTCAGACCAAACTTGACAGTCATTTAGCAGAGTATATTCCTTGATTATAAATATAGTAAAACATTTACTGTGAAATGATGGTGCAACAAATAAATAATTATAATTTTGACCCGTTAATAAGAGTGAAAAAATTTTTCACCGACGGATAATCCTGAAATGATCAGTTTGCTGAACAAAAAACAATTATCCGGCAGAAAGAGTATAAGAAAAAATAACGCATTTAAGGACTTTTATGCATCCATTATTGCAGGGAGCTATATTTGGTTTAATGATAACTATAACATTAGGTCCCGCTTTTTTCTCATTATTACAGACCAGTATTAATCAAGGATTTAAGGCGGGCATGTTTATGGCTATCGGGATATCGCTCAGTGATATTGTGATAATATTGCTGAGCTACCTGGGTATTTCCAGAATTATTTCGAATCCTGAGAACCAGCTTATGGTTGGTATTCTGGGTGCTACGATATTATTAATATTTGGCTTGGTAACGTTTACAAAAAAACCCATGCGTCAGATCAAGAAGCCAGAAGAGTTAGCCGCGGGTACGCATAAAGATATCTATAATCCGTATACTTCGGTGATTAAAGGTTTTTTTCTCAACATAGCCAATCCGTTTCTGATCATTTTTTGGATGGGTATAATGAGTTATGTAACGACGAATTACGGTTTGGAAGCTAAGAGTGTACTATCGTTTTTTTCGGGGACTATGATCATAGTTTTTGCGGCTGATCTGACTAAAAGCTATGTGGGAGACAAGGTGAAGGAATATATAAAGCCTTGGTTGATCGGGTGGTTGAACAGAATTGTCGGCATTGTTTTGATGGCTTCAGGGGTTATACTTATCAGCCGGGTGTTGTATGAGATCTATCCATGGTAAATAGTTGCTTTTATGCGTAAGCCAAAAAAAGAAAAAGACTTTTTAGACTTCCCGAAACTTTCCGGAGGTAAAAATAGTTTTGATGAATTTATCGAACAGCATCTTAAATACCCTGAAGCAGCTCTGGATAAGCAGATCGAAGGGACAGTTTTTATTGCCAATCTTTTAAGTTCAGTGCAAAAAGGTGTTTTTCGGCTTTGTAGCAGGTCTGCAGGCTCTGTTGATTGAACCAAAAGGCTTGTATGAGTCCGGGCTAAAAAGGTCGCATTTGATTTTCAGCGGCTGTGATAAATTTTGTGTTTTTAGACCGGACTCTTGTATGTTATATTTCAGCACTTTTTACGGGCATTTTCCGGTCGATCTTTTTCAATAAGCCCTGCAAGACTTTTCCGGGGCCTACTTCGGTACAGGCCGTCATTCCCCCGGCGATCATGTTTTTCATGGTTTGTGTCCATCGTACGGGTGAGGTTAGCTGTCGGATCAGGTTTTCTTTGATCTTTTCCGGTGTGCTTTCAGCTTGTGCCGATACATTTTGATATACCGGACATATAGGCTTGTCAATCTGTGTTTCCTGTATGGCTTTGGCCAGTTCTTCCCGTGCGGGTTCCATCAGGGGGGAGTGGAAAGCACCTCCTACTTTGAGAGGGAGTGCCCTTTTGGCGCCGGCTTCTTTGAGCTTTTCACATGCCAGCTCAACACCTTTTATGGAGCCGCTGATCACTAATTGCCCGGTAGTATTGTAGTTGGCCGGTACAACGATCTCATCAATATCATTGAGGACATCTTCAACTACTTGATCTTCAAGCCCCACAATAGCGGCCATTGTTGAAGGTTCCTGCTCACAGGCTTTTTGCATGGCCATAGCGCGCTTGTAAACCAGCGTTAAGCCGTCTTCAAATGATAAGGCAGCGGCAGCTACCAGGGCAGAGAATTCACCCAGTGAATGGCCGGCTACCATATCCGGACGAAAATTGCTGCCCATCATTTTTGCCAGAATTACCGAATGCAAAAAAATAGCCGGCTGGGTTATTTTTGTTTGACGAAGGTCTTCGTCTTCACCCTCAAACATGACATCTGTGATACGATATCCCAATACCTTATTGGCTTTTTCAAACATGGTTCTGGCTTGCTCAAATCTGTCATACAGGCCTTTGCCCATACCTCCATACTGTGCTCCCTGTCCGGGAAATACATAAGCTTCCATATATAATGCTTTTATTTGTTGCGATTGCAAATATAGAATTTTTGATAAAGCAAGCCCATACATATTCTTCCGGGCTAATGCGGAAACTGTCGGGAGACTGCAGTGGTAAAGCTGTGGCACAGCGCTGAGTGTCAGCTATTCAGAGCCATGCTGCCGTGATGGCTGGAAAGGCTTACCGGCGTTGGCCTAAAAACCGCAGCAAAAACAAGAACAGGTTGATAAAGTCCAGATACAGGGTTAATGCTCCCATGATCACCAGCTTGTTGGTGTTTTCCATGCTGTTTCCTTCCTGTTGACTGCCGATACGTTTTAGTTTTTGGGTATCGTAGGCGGTCAGGCCGGTAAAGATCAATACGCCTAAAATGCTGATAATATATTCAAGCTGGGAGCTTCCCAGAAACCAGTTAACGACGATAGCAAGGATCAGGCCGATCAGGGCCATATATAAGAAAGCCCCGAATTTGGTAAGGTCGGTTTTGGTGGTATATCCGATAATTGCCATAGCCCCAAACATTCCGGCAGTAATGGCAAAGGTCTGGAATACAGAGGCAGCGGTAAAAACCAATAAGATAAAGCTCAGGCTCATTCCCATCAGAATAGAGTATCCTCCAAACATGAGGGTTAAGGTCGCTGATGACATCTTGTGGAAGCGAAAAGACATAAGCAATACCATAATAAAAGGGGCAAACATCACTAAGTATCCCATCATGTTCAATCCGCTATCGGAAATCAACAGGTTCATTAGTTTCTCGCTGGAAGCGAAGGACCAGGCGACAAAGGCCGTAAGGCTCAAGCCAATAAACATCCAGGAGAAAATTTTGCTCATAAAGCTACGTGCTGCATCACTGCTTATGCTTACGCTGCCGGTATTGTAGGCCGCGCTTTGCCGGGTCCCCGGCATATGCGTGTTTCTTTGTCCTAACATTTGATCTTTCTTTTTTATTTGTTTAAAAACGAAGAATATTGAACTTTGTTTTTCATAACAAAAAAAGTGCCAGCCTTTCTGTCCGGCAAGAGAAATGCCGTTATGGACAAGCACTGTTTAGCTTAAATTCGCATCAATTAAGTGCAGAAACTCCTGCCGTGTTTTATCAATAGTAAAAGCGCCGGTGAAATCGGAAGTTGTCGTGACCGAGTTTTGTTTTTGAATGCCGCGCATAGTCATGCATAAATGTTTAGCTTCAATGACCACCGCTACACCCAATGGTTTCAAAGTGTTTTGAATGGCATCTTTAATGTCGGTGGTGAGGCGTTCTTGTACCTGCAGCCTGCGGGAAAAGGCATCCACTACACGGGGGATCTTGCTCAATCCTACGATATACCCGTTGGGAATGTAGGCTACATGCGCTTTCCCGATAAAGGGGATCATATGGTGTTCGCAAAGCGAGTATATCTCAATATTTTTGACCACAACCATCTGCTTGTAATTTTCCTGAAACATTGATGACTTCAGTATCCGCTCCGGATCAAGATCATACCCATGAGTGAGGTACTGCATAGCTTTTGCCATACGTTTTGGGGTGTCAACCAGGCCATCGCGCTCAGGATCTTCCCCTAATAATTGCAATATCTCGCGGTATAAAGGCTGAAGCTTCTTTATGCGTTCCGGATTATAATGCTCAATACGTTCATACCCCCCTATATTGTTTGTGTCATCCGGATGATAATATGGATGATCATATGGCTCATTTCCCCTGTTCTTTTTTTTGCTCATAATATCGTGTTTTCGTGCCTCAAAAGTATTACTCTCCGTAATATTCTACAAAATTATTTTCCGTTTCATGGATCTTTATACAATGTAACTGTACATCCCATTTTTTCAGATGCTTTTGCAGCTGATCCCAAATTCCTGTGGCCAGGTTTTCCGTGCTGGCAAGCCTGCCATGCATAAAGTCAACCTCCAGATTAATGTTCTTGTGGTCCAGCTTTTCAATAATATGTTCCCGGATAATCTCACTTAATTGTTTTAAGTTTAAGACAAAACCGGTTTCCGGATTCACTTTTCCTTTAACCGTTACATAAAGGTCGTAGTTGTGCCCATGCCAGTTTGGATTATTGCACTTTCCAAATATTTCCCGGTTTTTCTGTTCTGAATAATCGTTCCGGAATAGCCTGTGAGCAGCGCTGAAACGTTCTTTTCGTGTAATATACATCATAGGTTCTGAAATTTCGTCAAATGTATTAATTTTATCGCTTTTTAAATTTGTAATTATGGTGAAAAGATGCTTTTTTCTTGTGCTTATGATAATCGTTTTTCAGGGGAATAACCTGAAAGCGCAAAATATGTACCGGGATTTTTTCAAAGTTTCTTATCATGAGAGAGTTTGGGCGGTAACTCATCCTTTCTTGGCTGTGAAATCATACCATATAACCAAGCAGACGCTCAATCTGGTGGATAGCTTGCAGAAAAAAACATTTGCTGATTCAATGAATTGTGATGGATTGAAGGATGCTGTAAGGCACACCTTATGGATGGCTTTGCTTTCCAGTGAAATCCGGCCGAAAGCTGCATGCCGGCTGGGATGTGCTCATGAGCTCGCTAACTATAAATCGCATAAAACTGTTTTTTCAAGTAAGGATAATTGTTATCACGATTCCGTAGCTACCGCTATGGATATTCATAATAACAAGTTGGGCCTTCGAATCGGGATATATCTGAGAGACAGCTCAGATCATTCCATTATAACTGCAGTGCTGGACAGCCTTGCTGCAGGAAGGGGGGTTGTCATCCTAAAGAATGAAGAAGGAAGGTTTCTGGATAATCAGCATCAGATAATACCAAAGGATTCACTGAGAGGACGATGGAGTACCAGGCGGGTCCTGATCCCAACAACTATGAAGCAATGGCCTCAAGGCCATTTGGAAAGACCATCCGATTATTTTAGATAACACACATTAAAATTTATTATTATGCAAGCCTCCCGGATTTTGATCACAGCAGCCACAGGAAATGTGGGTACCTTTTTAGTAAGGGCATTACAAAGAAAAAATATGTCTTTTACTGCTGCTACACGTAATGCTTCCAAAGCAAAAGAAAAATTTGACAAGCCTTTGGAAACAGTATATCTGAACTTTAAGCATGTTTCCAGCTTTGCGCCTGCCTTGAAAGGTAAAGAAATGCTTTTTCTATGTGGCCCCTCTGCTACGCCTAATGCAGAAGACCTCCTGATGCCTTTGATTGAGGCCGCCCAGGCGGAAAATATAAAACATCTTGTTTTTATAGCCTCACACCCAAAGGCTATGCAGAAAATTGAAGAATCAGGCATGGATTATACGTTCATTAAGGCCAACTTTTTTATGCAAAACTTTGAATTGTATCAAATCCAGGATATACGTGATAAAAATCAGATCTTTATGCCTGCCGGAGATGGTAAGGCCCCCTTTATACATACACGGGATGTTGGAGAGGTAGCTGCAGAAGTTCTCGACAATCCAGGGGCTTATCGCAATCAAACCCTTTATATTACCGGCCCCCAAATGGTAGACCATTATGAAATTGCTGATGTTTTTTCTGATGTTCTGGAAAAAAAGATCTTCTATCAAAACCCTTCCGATGAGGAGTATCGCAGAGAAATGGAAGCACGGGGGTTTTCAGAATCCTATATCAATGCGATGATTGCTGTTTTCGGGAAAATAAAAAAGGGAAAAGTAGCAGGAAAAACCGATGGGGTAGAGCAAGTTTTAGAACGAAAGCCTGTTCCATTTAAAACCTATGTCGAAGAAAATAAGGGTTATTTCCTTTGAATAAACAGCGGATTTGCTGAATCTGTTTAAATTGGTTATTTTTGTCAATTAAGGAGCAGAAGCAACATCGATAAACCTTGCCCTGGTCTAAGGGTGCGGCACACAGGAGAATGATTAAATGCGAGGAGGCGAACTGCCGGAAGGGTAAGGCAGTGTGCGGTGGGATTCCCCTTTAGGGGTTAGGGGTGCGCGCAGGGAAATGATGTGTAGTAGGTAGTAAATAGTAGGTAGTAAATAGTAGGTAGTAAATAGTAAATAGTAGGTAGTAAATAGTAAATAGTAGGTAGTAA
>JAWOBQ010000161.1:0-11138 GCA_046484255.1 Bacteroidales bacterium
CAGATGGGTATATGCATCTATCCGCTTAAATCGTTTCGTTCGCTTCATCGCCTTCGTTCGCTCAGTTCGCCCCCTCACATCAACGCATCATCGCATCATCGCATCATCGCATCATCACATCATCGCATCATCGCATCATCGCATCATCGCATCATCGCATCATCGCATCATCGCATCATCACATCATCACATCATCGCATCATCGCATCATCACATCATCACATCATCGCATCATCGCATCATCACATCATCGCATCAACGCATCATCGCATTTATTCAGGATTTACATTCAGGAGTTCCACATCATAGACCAGGGCGGCGCTGTGCGGCACTTCCCCGGCTTTCCCTGTAATACCGTAAGCCAGGTTGGAAGGGATCACAAACACCCCTTTTTCCCCCTCTTTCATTTCCATCACTGCGTAATGCAGCCCCTGGATATCCTCCGAGCGATTAACCTGAAAGTGTTTTTCCTTCAGCGTATCTTTGGCTTGCACTTCTTTACCCGTAAGCAGGCGGGAAGAGAACAAGATATGCACCTCATCCCCTTCTTTCACCTTGCGGCCGCCGGGGTTTTCTTTATAAATATCATAGCGGATCCCATTCTTCAGCCTCGTTACATTCAACTTATGGCGCCGGATATAATTCTCCATCAGTTGTTCTTCTACCCCCACGATCTCTTTATTCACATCCATCATTTTTTCCCTTTTCTTCTGCTGCTCCGACATTTGTTTGCGGCCTTGTTCAGAGACATCATAGACCGGCGGGTCGTTATTACAGCCAAAAGCCATAAGCATGGCCAAAAACAGGCATATCCGTAAGCCCGTATCAAACAAAATATTTTCAGGAATCATCCGCATTCTTCAGATCATTTAAAAACTTACTTTTCACTAACGATTCAAAGTGTTTTATGGTTTGTTTCATCGAAACAAAACTTTTCCCTCCGGCCGCATTCTTATGTCCCCCACCGTTAAAATACTCTTTAGCCAGCACATTGGCTTTAAAGCTATTCTTTGACCGGAAAGAAGCCTTAATAAACTTTCCTGTTTCCGTAAAGAGAGCAGCGAATACCACCCCTTTAATACTCAGCGGATAGTTCACCAGTCCTTCCGTATCTCCTTTCTGATGGTCAAACTGCTGCAATTCCCTCAATGACAGCGAAATATACGCCGTTTTCGCCTCCGGTATCACCACCATCTTATGCAACAGGCAATGCCCGAGCAGGCGCATTCGTTGGTGCGAGAAGTTATCATACACCCTTTGATGCAGTAATGCCGGGTTAACACCCAGGCTGACCAGTTGATGAAGCACCAGATACATATCCGGGTGATCCGAATTAAAGTTAAACGAGCCCGTATCGGTCATCATCCCTACATACAATGCTTCAGCCACATACCGGTCAATAAATTTTTCACCTCCCAAAGCATGAATAAACCGGAACAACAATTCCGCAGTAGAAGACAGCTTTGTATCCGACCACTGTATGTCAAAGCCCATTTCCGGATCCGGGTGGTGGTCGATCAGCACTTTAAGTCCGCCGGCATTCCGCAAAGGCTTCTCCAGAGCTTCCACCCGGGCAAAGGCATTAAAGTCAAAACAAAACAGCAAGTCAGCCTCTTTCAGCCTGCGTTCCACCAACTCCGGATCTTTACCTGCCGAAAGGACAGCCTCCGCATGTTCCATCCAGCGGTAATAAACCGGGATGCTGTCAGGCAATAATGCCTCCACCTTTACATTACGCTTATGCAGATAACCGTACATGGCCAGAACAGAGCCGATGGCATCCCCGTCCGGATTAGCATGGGAAAGAATCACTACGTGCGGATCATCCTTCAGCAATTTATTGATCCTGTTAATATCCTCAGTCTTCACAGCTATTCTGTTTTGAAATAAACAGCAAAAA
Source organism: Bacteroidales bacterium (assembly GCA_046484255.1). Taxonomy (GTDB): domain Bacteria; phylum Bacteroidota; class Bacteroidia; order Bacteroidales; family PWNQ01; genus PWNQ01. Next base: position 1,901 of record JAWOBQ010000161.1, read on the forward strand.
TACAGATAAATTTGTAAACACAGTCAATCGGTTGGTTGAGTTGATTAAGTTGATTAAGTTGATTAAGTTGATTGAGTTGATTTTCACATTTCATCGAATGATTCGAACGAGCCGTCTTGATAAAGCAGCAGCACTTTCGCGATCCGCTTTCCCTTTAGTGTGGCAGGGATTCCTTTAACATTTCCGGCAGACTGCCTCATCCCCGTATCCTCCCCCATATTTCCGTCATAATCCAGTCCTTCCATATTCCTGTTCCCGGCAGCCCTTTGCCTTCGTTCCCCTCGCTGGCCATCATCCTTATCCTTTTCCGCTCCTGCATCCTGCGTTTGATTGCCCTCCTTATAATACGGTGCCTGCTCCTCCTGTTCCACGCGGTCAAACTCAAACATCGATCGCTGCCTGGGATCCACAGCACTCCTGTCATGCTTAACCTGCAGGCGGCCCTCCGTTTTCCCGTCATCCGTCAGCATTCCATCCCCCTCCCGGCTGCTGTTGCGGCGCAAAAGCCCGCCCTTACCACTGATCAGCCAGTCTGGCGATACCTCCGGAAAACGTTTTAGCAACTTCTGCACAAAATCCAGGCTTGCTTTATTCCGGCCCGACATAATATGCGACAAGCCCGAACGCTGTATGCCGATCGCCTCGGCAAATTCCGTAGCCGTCATGTTTTGCGTCTCCATTAATAGTTTTATACGATCAACCATAAGCCGAAAATTTAAATTACAAATGTAACAAAAATACAATAAACAAATGTAACCATAGAGGTGTTACATTTGTAATACTGATGGGGAGGTTTGTTTACGTGAAAGTATTACTTTAAGTTTAAAGGTAATTGTACTGTTATATAGCATATAATATAAAATCTGTAAGCAGAGGGGGGAAATCCGGTATATCAAAGGTTTTGCTAAACATATACTTGAGAATGTCTATATATAATATTGGATTATAATGTTTTAAATATATAATGACAGTTATATGATCATATTTTCAAAGATATACAAAAAAAAACCGAATCCATAAAAAAAAGCTACAGATGTAAATGATTTACTTCTGTAACTTCCGGTAAAAACCCATACAAATTTCCAACCACCGCCGCCCCGCCATGGAATGTGTCCGCGAATGGACGCAAATGCCCCGCCCCGCCATGGTGTGTGTCCGCGAATGGACGCGAAGGCCCCGCCCCGCCATGGTGTATGCTAATTGATGCGAATGCCGCTGCTCCGCCCCTGCTCTTTCGCTTTAATAAAATTTACCAGCCCTTTATGCGTAAAGATCTCCATCAGCTTCTCCGGCAGGGGGTCAAACTCAAAACCTTGATCACCCACTGTCACCACGCCCTTTTCCATATTCACATCCACCTTCATCCCCTGCTCAAACGCCTCTACGGCCTTTGGCATTACGATAATCGGCAGGCCCTGATTTACCGACGCGCGGTAAAAGATACGATTCACCGACCTGACCAGCACCGCTTTGACTCCGGCATAGGCAAGTCCCACAGCCGGGTGTTCGCGTGAGCTGCCACAGCCAAAGTTATGACCAGCCATAATGATATCATTTTCCTTAACCATTTTTGGGAATCTTTGATCAAACTCCTCAAACAAGTGCGGTACGATCTTCTCCGGTTCAGCGCTGGAGACGTTATATGTCAGTTTTCCGGAAAACATCAGGTCTGTATTCAGGTTATCCACATCGGCATAATTCCACACGCCTTTTTCATAACGGTTATCATCGGCTTCAATATCCACAGCTTCCGCTTTTTTTGTTTCAAAGGGGAACACATTTTCACGGGGCAGCTTTCTGGGGTCTGTAATTTCCCCATTCACCGCTGCCAGGGCGACAGCAGCGGGAGAGGCCAGATAGATCTCCGCATTTTTATTTCCCATCCGGCCTTTAAAGTTTCTATTCGCCGTAGATATCACCGTATCTCCGTCAGCCGGGATACCTTGTCCTGTACCCAGGCATGGTCCGCAGGAAGAGGTAAGGAAATTCCCACCGGCCCCCATGATCGTGCTTACGATCCCTTCCTTCAGGGCATTCATATAGATTTCTTTAGAAGCCGGGATCACCAGCAATTGCGTATCTCTGTTCACTGCTTTTCCTTTCAGCACGCTGGCAGCTTCCCTCAGGTCTTCTATCCGGCCGTTGGTACATGTACCGATCAGGGCTTGTTTGATTTTCGTTCCTTTCACACTACTCAGTGCCTTAACATTATCCACCTGATGGGGGGCCGCCACGACCGGGAACAGCTCATCCAGGCGGATATCGATCACCCGTTCATACTTTGCATGCTCATCGGCCCATACTCCCGCGGCTTGCTGGCCCAAGTGCTTATTCAGCACTTCATCGGGCGGGAATGCCGCATTTTTCGCTCCCATTTCCGAGGCCAGGTTCGCCAGTGTCATACGTTGTGCGACCGACAGGTTTTTCAGGCCATCGCCATGAAACTCCACCGACATATAGTCTGCTCCGCTGGAGCCGATCATTCCGATGATCCAAAGCGACAAGTCCTTGGCATACACTCCCTGCGGCAACCTGCCATGCAGATTGATCTTCAGCGAGTCCGGCACGCGGAACCAGGTTTCCCCCTGGCTCCACAACCCGGCAGTCTCTGTGCGGTCAATCCCTGCCGCAAACGCATTAAACGCCCCGGCCGTACACGTATGGCTGTCACTGCCGACAATCAGCATGCCCGGGCGGGCATAGTCGGCCATAACTTGATGACAGATCCCTGAGCCGATATCATGAAACCGCTCAATGCCCTGCTCCTTCACCAGCCGGCGGATAGCCTCATAGTTGTTTGCCAGCGCCGCATTGGTTGGCGGGGCATTGTGGTCCAACACAATAAGCAAACGCGAAGGATCTTTGATCCTGCGGCCTCCCATCTTTTCAAAGGTTTTTAAAATACTGGCCGTATTATCATGCGAAAGTATAATATCCGGCTTTTTGAACACAATGCTCCCCGCAGGGGCATCGAAGATCTTTTCTGCAAAAGTTTTTCCTGACATAGCGGTTGTGATTTTGGTTGACCTAACAAAGATACGGAAAAATAATAAGCTGGCCGGGCGATGACCTATCCCTTAGAGATCGAACGTGCTTCTATCCGCTTTGCCCGCCATTTCGCGGAACTTCACACTGGAATTCATAAGCTCTTCATAGGTACCGGCGGCAATGATATTTCCATGATCCATGAGATAGATCACATCACAATTTACCACGGTAGAAATGCGGTGAGCGATCATCACGATGGTTCGCTCTCCTTTGAGGCGTTGGATTGCATCAGTGATATACTTTTCCGTGATACTATCCAGGGAAGAAGTCCCTTCGTCCATGATCAGCAACTGCGGGTTTTGGTACAGCGCTCTGGCGATCCCCACGCGTTGTCTTTCTCCCCCCGAGAGTCGTATTCCCCGTTCTCCCAGCAATGTATTCTCTTTCCGGGGGAGCCGTTCGATCACCTGGGTGAGCTGAGCTGCTTCTACAGCCTTCCGGAATCTTTGTTCATCGATCTGTTTCTCTTCCAGCCCGAGGGTCACATTTCGTTTCAGCGAGGCATCGGCCAGAAAGATAAATTGCGGGATATACCCTGTATTCCGGCGCCATTGTCTTGCATGGCCTTTCATATTGCTGCCATCGACCGTGATCGTCCCTCTTTTCACGTCAAGCAATCCCAGCAGCGTATCTACCAGCGTGGTCTTTCCAGCCCCCGACACTCCTACCAGCGCAACTGCCTTTCCTCTTTGGATGCTAAGGTTAATCCCTTTAAGGACCAGTTCCTCGCGGCCCGGGTATGCAAAGTCCACATCTTTAAAAACGATTTCTTTTTCAAAACGCATCGGCTCTGCCTCTGTTCCCAGCGGTTGATCCGGCACATGCTTCAGCTCAGTCAAGTCGTCATATACCGGGTTCACGGAAAAGATATGATACCTGAGCGTCGTGATCTGGTTCAGCAATTGCTTAAACAATGGCATCAGCCGGTAAGTCGCTGCAGCGAAGAGCGAGAGCAGAGCGATAATATTTTCCACGGGCTGCTCGCGAGCGGTAAGCAAGAGCGCCAGGCCCAGCACGCCGGTCACGGTGACGGCTTCAAACACCGGGCGCTGCAGGACTTGCAGCATCTGCCGGTAAAACTGCGCTTTCATAATGCGCTTCATGCTTTGTTTGTACCTTGACAGGAAATTCCATTCCCTGCCCAGCACCCGCACATCCTTCAGCCCGGCAAGTCCTTCATTTACTACCTTGTAGCTTATCCCCCGCTGTTTCATTTCCTCCTGCCCATAGTAGTCCGTTTTTTTCTTAGCCAGATGCATGATCAAAAAGCTGAGTCCGCCCAGGCCGAGCAGGGCTATCAGGGAAAACAGCGGCTGCGCCGCCAGCAGCAGGGCGATGATAAAGGCCATAGTGAGCGTATTGAGCATAATATTCAACACTGCGGTAAACACCGAGAACACCACGATATTCGTTTCATCGAGCAGATTCCGCAGCAGGACAGAGGAGTTCCGGTTAAGGTGAAAGCTGTAAGGCGCCAGCATATATTTAGCAAACAGCTTTCCCGACAATTCTTTATACTTATATTGCACAAAGCTAAGGCGCACATGCTGAATAACAGCCAGCAGCAAGCCTTTAACGATAAAAAACACGATCAGCGCTATAGAGCCGGCTACCAGCAGCTCGCGGCTGCTTTGGATATTCAGCCACTGGATGACAGGCTCCGCCAGGTGATGCCCCATCACCTTTTCCGGCGAGGCTACCACCATGATAAAGGCCGGCACCAGGCCTACCCCTACCATTTCCGCCAGGGCATTGACGAGCATCAACACAAACAAACCGGCCACGCGCAGCCGTTCCCGGCGGTTAAACAGCCGGAACAACTTACGGAAGGCATGGATATGGTTCTTGTGCGCCATAATATAGCTTTAAAAAGTCAGGTATATAAATATAATCCCCACTGCTTATTTCACTTCCACAAGCAATTTCCGCTTCAGCATATCCCTGATAAACTCCTCCACATCCTTTCGGCAGGTGGGCTCGTCCACATCATATTCCCGGAGCAGCATTTCCGTAAGTTCGTCCACAGAAGCCGGCTCTTGCGAAAGCAAAGTCCAGATCCTTGAAGCCACGCTGTCCAACGCATAGTAAGCCCCCGACTCAATGCTCATCAACACAGCTTCTTCACTGATATTGCCCGAGATCACCTCCGGAGCAACCTGATATTTTACCGGCATAAGCGATGGTTTTAAAAATGATTTATGCAGCAAAGATAAATGATCTGTAAGAATAAACAGGCATGAATGGTGAGTGGTGTGTGCTGAGTATTGAGAAATGAGTAATGACCTTTTTACCAATGGTTGTTTACGTGAATCGGGCCCATTTACTTTTAAAAGTAAATCCTCCGGCTCATCGAGAGCCGTCAGATTTAAGCAAGGGAATTCCCTCAGGTTCTCATTTTTTCCGGGCTGTCCGGAAAAACAACTGCATAAAAAGCGTTGCATTATGGGCATTTCTCTCCCGAAAGCTTTCGGGACGTTTTTTCTCCGCTCCGCTCCGAAAAAACTCCTTCGAAATGACAGCGTTTTTGAGGGATGGCGCAGGATTGTCTCATTTTAAAAAAAGTTTACCTTTTACAGAGCGTATGCTGTAATGTTTAATGATTCACAGCGAATTGATTAAAAATCCATCGGGAGAGGGCGACATTGACAAAGCGGGTTTTATATTCAAGATCCGGCGCCAGGTTCAGCAGGTAGCATTTAAAGCGCAGGCGTTGTTTCAGGGGAGGAGCAGACGCGCCGGGCAAAACAGGTTCCTGTTTTTCAAGCAACTTTTCCCGGGCGAAGCATGTGATCTTTTCAACATCCCTTTTTATAGCAGGCAGGGGTTGAGCATCCGCAAAGGTTTCCATCATAAGTCGGTTTGCCTGGTTCACCATACGGTGGGCATTGAGTGTTTGTGAGAGGCGGAGAAAGCGTTTCGGTTCGGGCGGGCAATGCGTAGCGATCCGGTGGACATCCGTGAGCCACTTCAGTCGGAACCAGGCATGTTTAGCGCCATGGATAATCAGATACAGCAGCTCCAGTTCCGGGGAGAACTGCCAGAAGCTACGTCCCCAGAGGTTTTCAGAGACAATTTCCTGCTCCACTATTTTCTGCACCTTAGACTGAGAAACCGTCATCACATCCATGATCCGCCAGTGGATCTCCACCTTGCTTTGTGTTTTCCGGTGAACCAGGGGAAGCTGCCAGCGGTAACGGATCACACGCTGCTGTTTTTTCACATCCTCCGGGAAGCCATATTGAAGCGGTTGATATTCATTTTCCCGGAAGACATTCATGGCATTCGCCAGGTCGGCGGGTTTAATAAGGATATCCATATCCTTGTAATGGCGGTAGATAGGATCGTTATAAAGCTTTTGAGAAAGCGCCGGACCTTTAAATAAGACAAACCAGATCCCATTCTGCTCCAGTTGCCGGACTGTATTTAAAAAAATCCGGAGCTGAGCCATTTTCAGGACCTGCTCCTGCTGAATTTTCTTATCGGGCATCAATCCGGTGAGCTCCCGTATCTGCTGATAAGAAAGGCCGTGGCGTTTCTTTAGCCAGGCCGGGTCGTTTTCAGCGGATAGTATGGAGAGAATGCTTTGCATACAGAGAGGGTCAGGTTTTTGGAGTGGGGTTCTCTTCAGGATTTTGGCTGTGGGAATATCCTTTGATGAATTCGTGGGCGGAGATTAAGGGCGGTAATATCTCATTAATACGATGTTCTAGTTTTTGATCACGGGTGCTTTTATATTTTTGAATATCAATTTTAAGCTTTTCCATATCGACAAACTGTAATTGCGGGCAATCCAAAAAATCCATCGAACCATTGATCTCTTTATCCCTAAATTGATCCACAATCTGGTAAAAGAAGTATAGGAACACCGGGTCTGCTTTCGCTTTATCCTGCAAAATCGATTTTGGCAATACATCTCTTCCCAAATAACGCAAAATAATACGGTAGTTATTTCCACCTACCAGGCATTTCGTAGGTATTTTAAGCATATACTCAACAATTCGTTTATCCAGAAGAGGATAGCGATACTCCAACCCATAACGTCTTCCCAAAATATACCAGTCGCCGGTTCTTTTTCCCAGATGCTCCAGGTCTAATAATTGCAAATGAACATCCCGCCGGGAACCAAATCGCATACGTCGTTTTTTAGACAGATAGTTTGTCTTTAAGGCCTTTTTTACATAGACAAAGAGTTCAGGAAATGTTTTTCTTCTGTTGTAAGGTCTCCTTAGTGCAGGAAAAAGCACTTTAAATATTAGCGCAGATGCAAATTTTTTCGGCCTACTTAAAGGATATTTTTTCAAAAAACTTTTCCAAGCCCACTCCTTGATCAAGCTGGCATCAAGACCCCGGTGCCCGATACTGATAAAATCATCCCCACCCCATCCACTAAAAATCAAGCTTACGTTTTTCTTTTGCGCTTGCCTGGCCACTACATTTTCCATTAACAGCAAACTTGGATACCGCCAATTCGTAATAGAATTTACATAGTCATCAAGCTTGAAATTAGTAAAAACAGGGGTAATTCCATTTATTTTGCCAATCTCATTTACCCTTTCCCTTTCGTCAAACAGTAATTCTTTTTTATTAACCGGATAGTCAGGAGTCCAGGTAAATCCAAAAAACTCCTTTTGATGCGGATAGTTCTGTCTTGCCAGGGCAGCAACAACGCTGGAATCAATACCTGCACTTACATGGGCCCCGGCTTTAGCATTTTGGTCAGATCGAATACGCACCGCATCATGCAGCAGGAAGTTCAGGTCTTCCATGGCCTTGTCAAAAGTTATCTTCTTATCCCTTTTAATACGATCAACTTCCCAGTACCGGACCACTTTCATTTCCCCGGACTGAACATGACAGCCAGACCCCGGACGTATGTTTTCAACCTTATTATTGGGGAGCATTCTATAATCCTTCAAAGGAGAGCCTTGAATAAAATGATTAATAAGAAACGCTTTATCCGGTTCCCGGTCGCCATAAAGCGCATAGCATAAACCCATGGGGTCTGTAGCAAAGTAAATCCCACTTTTACTGACAGATACCGCAAGCGGCCTTATGCCCAGGTGGTCACGATAAAATGAAGCACGATTCTTTTTTAGCTGGAAAACGCAAATGGAAAAATCACCGTTAAAAAAAGCAGGGAAGTTATCCCCCCATTGAAGAAAAGCATAATAAACCAATTCAGGGATAGACGCGGGAGAACCATCAAAGGATAATTGCTGAGTTATTTCATGGTAATTATAAATATGCCCGTCCATAAAGACCATCACCCCTTTCCTGACATCATGGAAGAAAAAATCTTTTTCCTTTACTTTCATTTCCGGCGGAAGTATACACCCTGCTGTTAACCCCCCGGCATTAATTGCAAAATGCCTGCTACCATTCCATTTTAAAGCATTATATATAGCACTTACAGATGATTCGGGAGGTATTCTTTCGTGAAAATCAAAAAAACCGTAAATCATAATAATTAATGGATTTACATATTGCATTAATAACGGAAAACCGATACAAAAATAATCAAACGGGAAAAAAGAAAATAATGCAAACGGGAAAAGTAAAATATTATAGGATGCGTATGGTTAAGCGTTTCAACCACAATCCTATACCACTCATAAAATACTTAATATTTCCCTTTTTCTGGTCTTTTAATTTAATGATACACCCCCTGAAACAGAGCCTATATGTTGGTTAAATGACCCAATTGATAATATAATATTTTTCTATAATACCTTTAAATATTAATTACCCCCCTGATCAACAAAAAAGGCATTCCTGATACAAATCCAAATAAAACTTACGAAGATTCTTTTGCAGCGTCATCTTCAACATTCACAGATGTTTTTGAACCAAGCGGCCCCGGCCCCTGTTGCCTCGTCACCCTTTTCACATCCATTTCGTTAATACACGGTTTCCCCCATGCTTTTTTCTGATGAAGGGTTTTGGTGTTATTGCTTTTATATATCATTGTAATTTTTTTTTTTAAAGACTGCCATTTCTTTTAAAAAATCATGCGGCAAAAATACATACAAAAATACATATCTCCAAGGGAAAAATGTTTTTTTTAAATTCAATTGTATTTTTAAACCATACAAGGCGTATAAGCGCTGATCCCTTTTTAGGAAACAGACTGAAAATCAAGAAAAAAGCCAGAATTAATCTTTGATGCAGCGGACAGAATAACCCTTGGCAC
>JAWOBQ010000185.1:0-3097 GCA_046484255.1 Bacteroidales bacterium
GGAAGCCCACCGCACACTGACTTACCCTTCCGGCAGTTCGCCTCCTTGCATTTAATCATCCTGTGTGCCGAAGGCTTCGGCAAGGGTTCCCAACGAACCGGTTCACCGCCGCAGTCCCGGGCGGCGGGGTGGCGGAATTCGCGTTAATTAGCGGTTCCATTTATCTCCGCATACCGGTTAAAAAGAAATAACTACTGCATGGTTTCCCCTCCCACGGCCATACGGTAAATCTTTTTATATCGCTGCCCCAGGAAGTCTTTATAAAGGAAAAAAGCTTGATCATTTTTCACTTTGATTTTTTCCACAAAGCGGAATCCGGGGATATCTGTTTCTTCTCCGGTCTCTCCGGTTTGCAGGTTGATTTTTTTAAGTTGCTTCATACCCGATTTGTCAAAGAGTGCATATACTTTCCCTTTCGCCCGGTCAACGATCAGTTCTTCCTGCCATTGATCATCATGATGAAATGACAAGGCCGTGGCAGATATCTTTTCCCCGTTGGGCCGGTATATTTCCAGGCTGTCATGGGGATAATTCAGAATAACGACCGAATCATCCAGGGTAACCATAGGGGCGAATACCGGTGAATAAAAGGCCATTTCTTCAAACCGCAGGTCGGCCTCGGTAAATCCTTCCTGGGCGATACGCCAGTAGAAATCATATTGCAAAAGATTAAGCCCGTGCTCACTGCTTATGGTACAAAAATGATAAGATTGCTGTTGTTGATAATCATATCGGAAATAATCCATTACCTGATCTTTATAGCTATAGGCGCGCACATAATAGTTAGACCCGATACTTCCCGTAACTGCTTCCATGCGTTCCAGAAAATCTTTGCGTTGGGCGGGATAGAGCAGGTGGATGTTTTGCTTCCCAACGAACAGTTGAAAAACGGAATCCCGGGTAAACAGGTGCACATTACCCAGTTTATCATCAAAGAGTTTATCCGCTCTTTTCACCGGCCGGCGCAGCAGTTCTTTCCCTTTGCTGTTGAGTAGCACAAGCGTAGCTTTACTTTGCCTGCGATGGGGGTATGTAAGCAACATCAGGGAATCTCCATAGAAGGCATAATCATAAACATACAGCGGTTTATCTTTGATCAGATCTCTTAGCTTTTGTGCTGAAACTTCTGCAGCAGGCAATTCACTGGATTTTTGCTTCATCAGTATGGTGATCTGCTGTTCAGCAGAAGAAACCGTAAAGGTTTGTGTTTTATAATTCAGGTAAGACACTTCTAAAACAACGGGCAACTGCCCGGCCATCAGCTCAAAGGCACCGTCATCACGGGAACTGCAGCCGGTATTTGTTCCTTTGATCCTGATATTGGCTGAAGACAATGGTTGATTATCAGACACATCCAGAATATGCCCCTGGAGAGTTGTTTGCCCTCTCACCGATAGGCCACAAACCAAAAAAATAATAAGATAATTGAATTTTTTCATAGCAGCATCTTTTGCTTTTCCATACAGGCTCTGTTTGTTTATTAATCCTGTTGAGCCACCCAGTCGAAATACCCTTTTGTTTCAATAACGATCACCCCTCCGGTAAAATCGCCAAATTGGGCGGGTATCCCTCCGGCATAAACGGTAATGCTTTTGACAGCTCCTGAAGGAATATTAGCTTCTCCTCCACGCTGTTTCACGCCGTCGATTATATAAATAAAATCATCAGCCCTCGAACCACGAAAATGGATCTCCCGGGTGTTTTGGTCCATAGACAAGTCTGTGCTGATCGTTGTAAGCGATCCTTTGATATCATGATTATTGGGCAATTTTTCATAGTCTTTGCTGTTCATGGTATACTTCATCCCTCCGGTTTCATCAATCAAGGGTTCTTCCCATCGGATAACGACGGGTTCAAGGTCAACCCCTCTTCCAAGGTAAATTTCTTCCAAACGGGTAATCTTATCAGAAAAGACCTCTACTTTTGTGATCTCCGCATCCTGATACCCCATATAAGTAATCTCCAGATCGTACGTACCGGCATCCAGCGGTCGCAGCCGGTATTTTCCGTCCGTATCTGTAACGTCAGCAATAACGGTATTTCCCACACGGATCACCACATGAGCCCCGGGAATAGTAGTGCCTTCTTCTTTATCGATTACTTTTCCATGTATCGCCCCTTGACCAGAAGCTCCGGTAAATACCAGCGAAAAAAGCGAAAAAAACAGCAAGGATTTTAAGGGGGCCTCTGTTTTTGCAAAATTTGATCTGATTAATGTTTTCATAATACTAAGGTTTTTGGTTCAACATATTTATATTCCAGCTATAAAAATACCATTATAGAACCTAAAACAATAATCATCTTAAGGCAGGGGATAAATTCATCCAAGAAACGGTGGAAATTTATAAGATAATGGAGCCCTCACCATAAAAACCGCTTAGTCCGGCAGGGATTGCCAACACCAAACTCCGGACAGCATTTTGCATTCGGGCAGACTCCGGCGGGAAGGAGATAGATTGAATAACCCGGGTTAATGTTTGATCTTTATAGAACCAAAAACAGCATCCGCTTTTAAAACCAGTTTCGGAATTTGTTCATTAAACCCCTGTGATTTCGATATTGAAGAGCCAAAACCGGGATTCCCTTTATTATCAGGAGAAAGCACAGAACCAAACACAGCAGTGGAACGGATTATATAATTCGTCTCCGCGTCCAGCATCACCACCATTTCTCCAAACACACAAGAAACAGAAACTTCTGTATCTTTTTCCAGCTCAATGCCACGCAAATCCAATTCCCCCTCACCAAAAACCGTGTAATAATCACCGGAACCCTTTCTATAACTGAAATCAACTTCAGAAAAAACCGCAGAAGAAGTATGTGTTTTATGCTTCCTGCCTTTTAGCAAAAATATCCCAAAGGAAATTAAAATAAGACTGAACAAGATGCTGAACACCGGGATATTCCAATCAAACATGTATCTGGCCAGCAAAAGTACTCCCAAAAGAATAAGCATGCTGCCCCAAAAAGCACCGCTGATAAAAAAATTACGCATAATCCAAAAAATTTCAGATTTCAAAGATACATTTTTTTTTACCGGAAATTCTAAAAAAGCAACAAAGAGTCCGGTCTAAAAAGGTCACATTTGATTTTCAGC
>JAWOBQ010000237.1:0-3493 GCA_046484255.1 Bacteroidales bacterium
CTGAAAATCAAATGTGACCTTTTTAGGCTGGACTCATATGGTTATTTCGTAAAAGATAAGGAGTTATAATGCATTGATCATCCCAGGCCTCAGGATAAAAAATTTCCGGATCTGCGATTCGTAACCGATATACTATGGTTAAAAAATAAACAGTTCCAGAATTAATGCAAAAATGGATAACATGCCGAAGCTGAGGTTTAGTTTAGCCGTAGCTCCGTCTAATGTGATAAAGTCGAATGGTTTTACCGGGTCTTTTCGGTTCAGAGCCTTCTTCCAAAGTTGGAAAGCTTTGGGTAAGGCTAACATTGTGATCAAAAAGGTGAAGGGTAAGGCCGGAAAATCGGGAAAGAAAAGATAGGGAAACAGGATTAATCCAAGGACCATGAAAAACGGACCATAAATCAGGATACCGTAATATCGCAGGGATTTTTTATCCCCTAACAGGGATGCGACGGTTATGACGTTCCCTTTTGTATCTGAGGAAATATCCCGCCAGTTATTGGCGTGCAAAATAGCAATCACTAAAACAGACATGGGAGTTGCCCATAGTACAGGGATCCAGCTTAAAGAACCGGTTTGTACGAACCATGCCCCTAAAGCTCCCAGAATACCGAAATTTAAAAAGACGGCTATATCGCCCATGGCATTATACTTTAAGGAAATTTTAACGGAGTTGGAATAAAATATTCCCACAAGAAGCCCGCCTAAGCCGATGAATAACAGTTCAATGCCGGTTTTCCATACCAAAAACAAGCCGATAAGGCCCCCCAGTATAAATAACAGGATATAGGCCAATTTGGCCTGCTTCAGCGAAATAAACTCTCGTACGATCCCTCCGCTAACGGGGATGGGAACTTTATCCAGCCCCAACTTGTAGTCGTATACATCGTTCATGATATTGGAGGCCGCATGTAATACTACCATTCCTGTAAAGCTCAGCAATGCATAACTCAAATTTAAACTCACTTCACCATAAACGACGGCAAGTACGGTTCCGAAAATTACGGGAATAGTCGATGCCGGAAGCGAATAAGGACGGATGCTGATCCACCATTTTTGAAGAAGTCCGGGATTATTTGGTATATCTGACATTTTTTTATTTATTTAGCGGGTGTAAAATTAAATAGTGTCTGTCAATAAAGTCGAGTGTTTGGTTCATAATGTTCGAGATCAAGGCTTGCCCCGTTTTTATCGGGTTGTTTACCCCGTTTCTATCGGGGAACGAAGTGAGCTCTTGAACACCTTTAAAAATAATTAAGCTTGTGAAAAAAATTTTAAACCGCAGTATACGAGTGTATATGAGGATTTATAATTTGAGCAACAACGCAGATATCGGACATTATGGACAAACACTAAATAGCTCCATAAGGAAGAAACCGGATAATATAAACAAAGACTTAACAGGATATGATTTTTTGAAATTATTTGAGAAAAGTAATATCAAAATATGTATTTTTGACCTTTGCTTATAATTGTACTAATTGTACCGGCCTTTATCGCGAAATATTATTCAGATATAAATAATGATAAAAAATATGCATCCCATGAAAAAAACAATTAAATCCGTAAAGCCCATACTTTATTTCGTTCTGGGAATCTTTATTATGGCTTCTTGTGTGCCCCAGCGAAAATATCAGGATGTGGTGGACAAACGCGATGAATGTGTGGAGGAGAATAAAGAATTGAGGCAGGAAAATGAGTCATTGACGTCATCATTAAAAGAATATAGTGCCGAGCTGGAAAAGTACGAAAAGCAAATTAAAAGCCTAAAGCAGGATACGGCGATTTTATCTACCACTAAAAACCGTTTAACGCAAAATTATAATGAGCTGTATACTTCCTATGAGCAATTAAAGAAAAACCGGGAGCTGGAGCTTTCTCAGAGCAAAGAGGAATCAGCAGAGATCTTGGCAGACTTGCAGAAGACCCAGGAGGATATTTTACGGCAACGTGATAGTTTACGGGAGCTGGAAGTGCAGATCCTTGAGAAAGAAGCAAATCTGGAGGAGATGAGCCAGGAGCTGGCTGCAGCTCAGGCGGAAATGGAAGAAAAGCAAAAGCACCTGAATGAACTTCAGTCAATACTGGAGAAAAAGGATTCCGTGGTTACAGCATTGAAAGAAAAGGTGAATATTGCTCTACGTGGCTTTGAAGGCGAAGGCCTGTCTATTGAAGAGCGAAACGGCAAAGTGTATGTTTCTATGGAAGAGAAATTATTGTTCGCCTCCGGCAGTTATGATATTAACCCTAAAGGCCGCAATGCACTCGAAGAACTGGGGAAAGTGCTGGAACAAAATCGGGATATTAATGTTATGGTGGAAGGGCATACCGATAGCGTTCCGTATCGCGGAAGAGGAGAACTGGAAGATAACTGGGATTTAAGTGTGAAACGCGCTACAACGGTTATACGCGTGCTTACGGAAAAGTCAGGAATTGATAATTCCCGGCTGATCGCTGCAGGGCGAAGCGAGTATCTCCCTATCGCAACAAATGAATCAAAAGAAGGCCGTGCAAAAAACAGAAGGACAGAAATTATCCTTACCCCCAAGCTTGATGAACTATTCGATATTATTGAAAATAATTAAGCCCACTCATAGTCTCCCAAGCCGGAATTTTAATGCAGCAGTAAACGTTGTGTGTGCTCTCGTTTAAGTTATATAAAGATCAGCCACCCTTTAAGGATGGGAGAAGGCTGTTTTTCAGCGGGGCAATAAATTTTGAGTTTTCAGACAGGACTCCTTTATACATCGAGGACTCCAAAATAATCGGAGGGTAAAATGAACCTTTTATCATTGCTCCTTGTTAGTTAATTAGAAAATATTTATTGTAAAACGATAAAAAGCTGCAAGCTAATTTCTTTTCAGTGGGTTTTGGGTTTGTTTTCCTTCTTCACTTTTTCTATCCACGGCTTGCAGCTTTCTTTTTTTTTAACAATCCCTTACTCAGGATAAGCCTGGGCACTCCTGCTTAAAGAATGCCGAAGCAATATAGCGGTGATGTTCAACATATATCCTGCATTGGCGGCTGCGAGTTTGCATTGTGTTTTCCAGCCTGTTAAGACTGCTGTTCCTGAAGGGATCCCATTACTGCTTTGATGATATTTTCAGTTCCCTCTGCAATTTGCACAATATTGGCATCCAGCATATAACATGGGGTGGAAAATATCTTATTTTCTTTATCAATGGCAACTTCCCCATGGGTTGTTTCGATATGGGTGCCTCCGAAACTTTCTATGGCTGCGGCCGTATCTTTGTCTTTGCCAATGGTATATTCTCCTTTACCCAGTACGGCTGCTACTATAGCGGGCGCAATGCATAATGCGGCGATGGGCTTGCCTGCCTGGTGAATGTCTTTTATAGCCTTTTCGGTTTCCGGGTTAATGGTACAGGATGTTCCATGAAATGCAAAAGAAGAGAGGTTTTTTGCCACCCCAAACCCTCCCGGTATTACTAAGGCATCATAAACTGAAGCTTCAAAGCGGTTTAGAGGTTTG
>JAWOBQ010000089.1:0-4227 GCA_046484255.1 Bacteroidales bacterium
TTTTCAATGTAAGCCTCCGGGCTAAAAAATTTACTTTTGGATGTCAGCGATTTTTTGCTCCGGCTCTTAGAAAGAACGGAGCCACTGAAAATCAGTCATTCTTTTGAGGTGGAAAAAACAGATTTTCAATTGTTGGGAACGATCTGTGTTTTTTCACCAAACTCATTGCAAGGATTCTTTTTTAGTCGTTGTTCCATATTTTTGCAGGAAGATCCCGGTGATAATTAAGATCAGACCTGCAATAGTATATATATGTATCGTTTCGCCTACAAAGATACTGATAAATATCAGAGATAAAAACGGGGAAAGAAAAACCAGTTGGCTGATCTTATCCGTTCGTGCCGTTAGTTGCATTGCTTTGAGCCATAAGACAAAGGTAATCCCCATCTCAAAAATGCCTATATATGCCGCGCCCATAAAGCCATAAAGCGAAGGGAACATTATATCTCCGGTGATAAAACTGAATATAAGGACATAACAGCTTCCCCAAAAAAAGTTCAGGAATAATTTCAGTGTTTCTTTCAACTTGCTTTTGACATTAAACAGCCAAAAGGAGGCCCATATTAATGAACTGCCTATCGCCAGAAGTGTGCCTGTCAAATTTTTGAACTCCAACGATGCCGGTTGCCCGTCCGTGGCGATTATTACGATGCCGCTAAAACTGATCAGCAGGGCCAGGATGCTTTTAACATTTAGTTTTTGCCCCAGCACGGGCACGGATAACAAAGCCAGCATTAAAGGCCAGGTGTAGTTTAGGGTCATAGCTTCCTGGGCTGGAAGAAGATCGTAGGCTTTGAATAATACCAGGTAATATAAAAACGGATTTAATAATCCCAAAAGCATTGAGATTAGTAAATCTGAAGGCTTCAGCGAAAGAAGTTTTTTATATTCCCCGTTTGAAAGAATGAATATCCATAAAATAAATAATGAGACGATGGAAGATAGTAATAACAAGGAAGCAGAATTCAAATACTGTAAAGAGATTTTAAAGGCAGAGGCTGCGGTTGACCAGAACAATATGGCCAGTACAGAAAACAGGTATGCTTTATTTTGCCTTTTTATCATTGATATGCGTTGTGGTTTGTTTCATCGATAGTGTAAACCAATATATAATCTTTAATTTTTTCAAGAGACAGAACAAAAGATTTCGTTTTTGTGTTATGGATAATTTGTCCGTGAATAATGGAGTCATCTCCGGGGCTAATAGGAGAGATAAAGATCTGCTCTTTTAACGAGGTAATTCCTGAGGGATACGATTTAAAGAGGGCTTCTTTGGCACACCAATAAGCAGTGATCAGCTCTGTGTTAGTTTTTTCAGGGATATGATCCAGTTCTTTTTGTGAAAGAAATTTTTCTTTTACTTTATGGATGCGCGGGGATATTTTTTCAATATCAATTCCGGGTTGCAGCTTACTGTGAAGAATTGCGGCAGCGTAAGTTCCGGAATGTGTAACGGAAATATACAGGGAGTGGTTGAATATTTGGGGTTTTCCGTTTTTGTCATAATTAATATCAAGTACTTTATCCAGATTAAGTAACTTTTTTATGATAATCCGGTATGCAAGCCATTGTTGCTGACGCTCGTGTGTTTTCAGGCCCGCAAAGACACTTTTTTCCATGGGCGTTAGCTGTAGCATGCCTAAAAGCTCCTCTGCGCTTTCTTCTATTTTCCAGATGCCCAGCCGGGCATCGTTGTTGATTTTTCGGTTAAGAGCCAATCCCATAAATTGCATTTTTAAGCGAAAAGCAAAGATAATAGATTAATTGGAGTCTGTCTATAAAGTCGAGTGTTTGATTCATAATGTTCGAGATCAAGGCTTGCCCCGTTTTTATCGGGTGTTTACCCCGTTTTTTTTATCGGGGCGTGCGAACCGAACGAAGTGAGCTTTTGAACACCTTTAAAAATAATTAAGAGTCCGGTCTAAAAACACTAAATGTATCACAGCCGCTAAAAATCAGCTTTACCCCATCCCTAAAGGGAGGCTGATTTTCAGTGGCTTCACCCTTTAGGGTTCGGGGTAAAAAGCCGGTAAAAATCAAATGTGACCTTTTTAGAGCAGACTCAAAATTCGATTTCTTATAATTTCGAGCCTACGGCTCTTTGGTGCAATTGCCATATTTATCTTCATCTACCATAATTTCGTGCCTCCGGTACTTTTCAGTCGTTTTTAGGCCAATCTATGATTACTTAATGACAAAATTTTGATTTCGAGTAATTTTATTTACCTTTATTGCCAACCAAAACCTCAGTGTTATGAAGAACATATCGATTATTTTGTCAGTTTTTGTTTTTATGCTTATTTCCTGTGACAGGGAGCCAATTGATCAAGTTGACCAGAATTCGTATAGAACTATTTCCTCTCTGGATAAATCGGTTGTTCATCTGCCGGAGAATGAAGGAATACTCCACAATTTCGGTGATCCAATAGATTACAAACAGCCTGAGATTGATTTCAATAAAATTTCTCCCGGGCAGATTATTAGCGGTGAAAACTGGAGGGTATGGGTAGATCCACGGCTTGTTGAACAAGAAATTACATTTACCGGGAATAAAATGTCTTTTCAAAATCCGGAATATCAGGGAGAGTGGGTAAAGTATCAGGAAGATAAAGTGATACATGCTCAAAAATCTCATCCTGACGATGATCCTGATTGCGGCAAAGTATACGTGACGAATAAAGAAAAGCAAAAGGTTTATTATATAGGATTGTATGTCGAAAGAATGATATAATGAGGAGAAACAATTGAGTGAATTAAAAGCAAACCTATAGCTTTTGGGCGATGCATGTTCACCAGGAAAGTTGACATAGATTTTTGAACAATCCCAATTCTTTCGATTTCTTATAATTTCGAGCCTACGGCTCTTTGATGTTATTGTCATATTTTTATCTACATCTACCATAATATCGTACCTCCGGTACTTTTCAATCGTTCTCAGACCAATCCATGATTTCTCAAGCTTTATTGGATGCTTTATTATGGTTACTGTCAAATGAGCAGGTAAAACCTTCAGCACCGTAGGTGCGGCATTATGGTAGTAATTTAGGATAAAGAGATACCATAAGCGCCGTAGGTGCGATATTATGAGTCGTGTGTGTGGCACTAAAAATTAAAAGCTATGGCCGGGAAGGTGAAGGGATGATCTGGTTGTGAGGATTAAAATGCAAATGTATTTTGAAAGGGTATAATCCGGTATATTGTTGTAATTGGATTTTTTTTGTAAAGAAGTAGAAATTTAGGAATAAAGCTTAAATTTGTACATTTGAGTAAAATCTCAGAACAGAAAGGGATAATTATGACACCGGATTTATACACAAAAGCCGCAAATGCTATTTTGAACTCGAAGTACACGACGGGCTTTACGGGAGCGGGGATAAGCGTGGAAAGTGGCATTCCTCCGTTTCGTGGAAAAGATGGTTTATGGAATAAATATGACCCATCCGTTCTTGATCTGGACCGGTTTTATGCTAATCCCGAAGCAGCCTGGAAATTGATTAAAGATATCTTTTATGACTTCTTTGGATCGGCACAACCCAATGATGCACACAAAGTTCTCGGGAATCTTGAAAAAGAAGGGCTTTTAAAGGAAGTGATTACTCAGAATATTGATAACCTTCACCAGGAAGGAGGCTCAACAGTTGTACATGAATTTCACGGAAACTCGCAACGGCTTGTATGTACGAAATGCGGTAAAAGTTATAAGCCGGATAGTGAATTATTAAAAACACTTCCGCCTTATTGTGAATGCGGCGGGCTGTTGAAACCGGATTTTATCTTTTTTGGAGAAATGATACCGCAGGATGCATTGCAGGCTGCTTATCATGCCGCAGAAAATGCTGAGGTTTTTATTGTAATAGGGTCTACCGGTGAAGTGTATCCGGCTTCGCAAATACCGGTTTTAGCCAAAGAAAACGGAGCAACCATTATTGAAATCAATACAGGAGAGTCGTTGTTTACAAGTAGTATTACAGATATTTTACTAAAAGGAAAAGCTACCGAAGTGATGGATAAATTGTATTCTGTCATTCAGCAGCAAAAGCAGAATTGATTAGTTAATGATTTGAAAACAAATAATTTTAAAAAATAGGGTATCCATGCAAAAAAAAACTCTGGTTTTTATGTTACGGGGTGCCCCTGCCCCTGGACCGGCAGATGACGGCGGACCTGCTGGGCTTCCGGAAGCTGCAGCAAAACGTGCTGTACGCCAATAACAGCCGGGGTAAGTTT
>JAWOBQ010000111.1:0-6068 GCA_046484255.1 Bacteroidales bacterium
GGTTCGGGGTAAAAAGCCGGTGAAAACCAAGTATGACCTTTTTCGACCATATCAATACTACAGAATGTTTTGGTTTCGTTCAATGTATAGTAATAAAAGACAAGCCCTTGGAAAGGATGTAGAAGCCCGGTCTAAAAAGCGTCGATTTGATTTTTTTCGGATATGTGAATAATGGAGTTTTTAGACCGGGCTTCTGTAAAAAAGCTTATAATTTCTGTTCTACGAGTTTTAGTATTTCTTCTTCGGCATTTTTCGATTTTTCCATGATGGATTCAGCGTTTTTGAGGATATCATCGACAAAAGCTTTATCTTGAAAATCCTTTGTATTGATCTTCACGTTGAGGTATGCTCCGCGAACTCCGGCCCGTGCACTTATCGCCCCAACCCCGGCATCCGAGATCGAGCTTTCCATGCCTTTTGAAGCCATTTCTTTCATAACTTCCATGGATTCGTAACAGGTTTCCATTACCTGGTAAGGAATTTCAATGGCATATTTCGTGGCATCATTAATGGCTTTCTGCCGGGCTTCTTTTTCCTGGTCTGTTTTTTTGGGCATGCGGAAAGCATCCATGATCTTATTAAAGGCATTGGTATCTTCATCCACCAAAAACAAGAGTTTATCTTTCAATTCCTGACCTTTCTCCGCCACTACGGAGAATTCCTCCCACCGATTGTCCCAGCCGCGTTTATGCGAGGAAAGGTTAGCCACCATAGTGCCCAGTGATACACCTAAAGCTCCTAAATAAGCGGAAACAGATCCTCCGCCGGGGGCGGGGCTTTCAGAAGCAGTTTCATCGGCAAATGCATTCACCTTCATATCCACTAGTCTTTCCCGGCTGTCATCTTCTATCATGTATTCAATGATCTTCTCATTGGGGTTGAAGGGTTTGAGTTCATCTAACCCCATGGATTTCACGGCGATTTTAATCAGTTCGTTTTCAGAGATGCCCAGGGAGCGTTTTTGCTTGCGCAGGAAATATTTTCCTGCTTCCATCATAGCTTTTTTCGGGATCAAGCCTACAAGTTCAGAGCCTGTTGCCCGGATACCCCTGGCTCTTGCTTTTTCGGCAGTTACATCAAAGGCCTCGTGGACAGAGGTAACGCTGATGTTGGTAAGGTTTAAGGATATCTGTGCAATCCCATATTCTTCAATATACCACCCAATTCCTTTCACTGCTTTCAGCGCTCCGGGGATCCATACTTTACGGCCGTCTTTGTCTAGTACGGGCTTAGCTGTGAGCTTTCCACCTTCCCGTTTCACACGGCCTTTTTCCCGTACATCAAAAGCAATGGAATTGGCCCGGCGGGTGGAGGTCGTATTCAGGTTGACGTTAAAAGCTACCAAAAAGTCACGTGCGCCGACAGCAGTTACTCCTGTCTGGGCATTAAACTGCGCGGGCCCGAAATCCGGTTTCCAATTCGGATCGGCCAGCTTTTCCGGAAGCCCTTCGTACTCTCCGGAGCGGCAGTTGGCTAGATTCTTACGTTCTTCTTTGTAAGCGGCATGTTCATAACAATAGATGGGAATATTCAGCTCCTGGCCGATTCGTTCGGCCAGCTGACGGGCATACTCAACCGTCTCTTCCATGCTGATATTGGAAACGGGCACAAGCGGGCAAACATCCGTAGCCCCAAACCGGGGGTGAGCGCCGGAATGCTTGCTCATGTCGATCAACACGGAAGCTTTCTTTACGGCCTGAAAAGCCGCTTCTATAATGGCATCCGGCTCACCAACGAATGTTACCACTGTCCTGTTGGTATCTGCACCGGGGTCTACGTCCAGTAATTTTACGTTTTCAACTTTTTTGATCTCATCAGTGATCTGGTTGATAATGCTCATATCTTGCCCTTCACTGAAATTGGGCACGCATTCCACAATTCGTTTCATAATTTTTTTATTTTTAGGTGTTTGTTGCTTCTGTCTTGCCTTCAATAATGGTATGTTTTACTTTATTTGCCCCGTAATAATAGGGTAAAAACTCATAATTCGGTATTTGTTTGGTGATGATCAGGTTGGCTTTCTTACCTTTGGTGATACTGCCCAGTTTTTTTTCTAAGCCCATCGCGTATGCTGCGTTCAGGGTTACCGCATGAATGGCTTCTTCAGGTAACATATGGTAGTTAATGCAACCTTGTGAAAGGATAAACTGCATATTTCCTGAGGGAGAGGAGCCAGGGTTGAAATCGGAGGCCATAGCCACAGGCAGGCCGGCATCGATCATTTTTCGGGCAGGGGCGTAGATTAAGTTCAAAAAGAAAGATGCCCCGGGAAGTAAAACAGGCATAGTCCCGGAATCTTTAAGTACGGCGATTTCCTGATCTCCAGTATATTCCAAATGATCTACAGAACGAGCCTTATGCTTTACCCCAATCTGGACACCTCCGGAATAGTCCAACTCGTTGGCATGGATCTTTGGTATAAGACCGTACTTTGCCCCCGCTTGCAAGATGCGGCCGGTTTCCTCTACGGTGAAAAAACCGCGGTCACAAAAGACATCAATATAATCGGCTAAACCTTCTTTAGCCACTTCAGGCAGCATCTCGTTAATGATCAGCTCCACATACCTGGTTTGATCTTGCTTGTATTCAGGGGGTACAGCATGGGCGCCAAGAAAACTGGCTTTAATGCTTAGCGGGCTGTTTGCTTTCAGCCGCTTGATCACCCGGAGCATTTTAAGTTCTCCTTCTGTAGTGAGGCCATAGCCACTCTTGATTTCCACCGCTCCGGTCCCATAGGTGGTGATTTCCTGAAGACGCTTTATGGCCGATTCATATAGCTCATCTTCAGATTTTTCAATGATCTTTCTCGCTGAATTTAAAATGCCGCCGCCGCGTTTTGCGATCGCTTCATATGATAGACCTTTTATCTTATCAATATATTCGATTTCACGCGTTTCCGGGAATACTAAATGCGTATGAGCGTCACAGAATGCAGGCATGACCAGAGAACCCCCGGCATCAATAACCTTATCGGCGGTGTGATTGCTGATGTCTTGCATCAAACCGAAATCCCTGATAAGAGTATCTTCTATAAGCAGGTAGGCATTGTCTATAGTGTTCAGACCCGCCATTTCTTTTCCGGATCTATACCGCTGCCCGGATTCTTCGGTTTGCAAAAGTTTCTTTATGTTGCAAATCAATGTTTTCATAATTAAATAACTGCTTTTTAAAGGTGTTCAAGAGCTCACTTCGTTCGGTTCGTACGCCCCGATAGAAACGGGGGTAAACATCTGATAGAAACGGGGTAAACCTTGATCCCGAACATTTTGAATCAACCCCCGATTTATAGACAGGCACTAATTATACCATCCCCGGAATAATTACCTTGGTAGTGTTACAACATTATCCCTCGAATAGTTCACAATTCTTTTTTTTGTACCGGTTACGAAATTACAAAATTATAAGAAATGAGAGCATTATAAAAAAGGTATTTTTGATTTTCCGCGGCTTTTTGGCCGGCCCCTAAAGGGAGGCACGAAAAGCTAACCTCCTTTTAGGAATGGGGTAAAGCTGTGTTCCAGCGGGCTTGAAAAATGTATGTTTTTTCCCGGATTGAATAATCTTTATGAACAAATCACTCAATTCTTTTGTATTTTTGCCGTTTATAATTATAAAAAGGAGGATGACGATGAAGAGAGTTACGTTTGTTATTTTTTTGATGTTTAGTTCCTGGTTTTTATTTTCAGCAACAGTAAGTGAGCAAGATGCGAAGCATGTGGCATGGTATTTTTATCAGACAGAAATGTTTGAGGGCAAAGAAACGGAACATGAAGTTAAAATCGGGAGCACTGAATATCTGACATATAAAGAGGATACTTTATTGTATTTATTTCATTTTGAGCAGGGGGGGTTTGTGTTTATATCTGCTGATGACGTAGCATACCCGGTAGCGGGATATAGCCGTAATCCTGCTCCTTCATGGGCGGAGGCGAATGTATCCGTGCAGAGGTGGATGGAAAGGCAGATGGAAGGGATATATACGATGCGGGAAAAAGGGGTGGCTCCGGAAGCCAATATCAGTCAGGCCTGGGCATCATTTTTAAATGAAGAATCTAAAGGCGGAATGAAAGGCGTTGATCCCTTATTCTCGTCGGTCTGGAATCAGGATTATCCGTATAATGAGTATGCCCCGGCGGATAATAACGGGCCTGGCGGAAGAGCTTATGCAGGTTGTGTAGCGGTCTGTATGGCACAACTGATGTATTATTACCGGTATCCGGAATCCGGCTACGGAAATCATGGATATTACCATTCAAATTATGGATATATCCAGGTCGACTATGGCAACACGCAATATAATTTTAACGCTATGGTGGATGACGTTGGAGGACATAAAAATGAAGAAGTTGCCAGGCTGCTTTACCATAGTGCTGTAGGAGTAGAAATGAACTTCGGCCCCTCCGGTTCTTCTGCATCCATGTATAATGTGATCCCGGCAATGAAGAATTATTTTAAATATTCGGATTCGGCTTATATTGTTAAAAAGAGCAATTATGCTGATTCCCAGTGGAAGAGTATGATACGCCATGAAATTGATCAGAAGCGTCCATTGATGTATTCGGGATATCCGCCGGATTATACAGCCGGTCATGCTTTTAACCTGGATGGTTATCAGGGAATGGATCATTTCCATTTTAACTGGGGCTGGTCTGGTGCTTATGATGGGTATTATTATTTGTCTTCGTTAGTTCCGGGCAACAGCGACTTCAGCCAGGGGCAAACAGGGATATTCCATATGGTCCCCGGCGGGAATTATCCGGAAGGCTGTAACAATGGAACCCTTATTGATGCTATGGAAGGGACTTTTGATGATGGTAGCGGACACTATGATTATGAAAATAATGCTTCCTGTTCATGGCTTATAGACCCGGCAGATACGGTTTCTCATATTGAACTGGAATTTAAAAACGTGGAACTGGAACAAGGAGGGGATGTGATTAAAGTATTTGATGGGGCTGATGTAAATGCACCTTTGCTGGCAAGCTTTAGCGGCGATAGCGTGCCACCCGTTCTTACTACTACGGGGGATAAGCTTTTTGTTACCTTTAATACCAATGCAACAGTTAAGGATGAAGGATTCCGTGCAGCATATAAAGCTTTTTCCCCGGTATACTGTGATGGCATGGAAGTTATCCAGGCCGGAGCAGGTTTGATTACTGATGGTTCCGGTACACAGAATTATAATACCAACAGTTTTTGCCGCTGGTATATCAATCCGCCGGGAGCAAGTTGGGTGACAGCCGAATTTAATTACCTGAATACCTATGATGATGATGATATTGTAGCTGTTTATGACCCCTCTACCTCTCCAGGTAAATTGCTGGGGAAGTATTATGGAAATATGCAGCCGCCTCCGGTTACCTCCAATAGCGGAAAAATGCTGGTAGTCTTTTCCACAAGTGCAAAAAATACGGCCAATGGTTTTGAGTTGGAATATATTTCTGATGTTGTGGGTACAGGATCAATAGAAAAGGATGCCCTGGCTGTATATCCGAATCCTTCTCAGGGTGAGGTTACAATTGATATTCCCCCGGATCTGGCCTATACGTATATTGAAATACGAACGATGGAAGGAAAATTGATGGATCGTTATGAGCAGGCAGAACGAATACAGCTTGACTTGCCTTCCGGTATTTATTTTGTTCGTCTGGCGGGAGAGCGGGATACTATAGTTAAGAAGCTGATTATTACAGGAAATGGCAGCTAATACATTCGGGCATATTATTCGTTTGAGCAGCTTTGGAGAATCTCATGGAACTGTAACAGGTGGCGTTATAGACGGGCTTCCTGCCGGCCTTCTGTTGGATTATGCCTTTATTCAAAGACAACTTGCGCGCAGAAGACCGGTATCTGAAGAAGGAGGAACGGACAGACAGGAGGAGGATCAGGTAAGCTGGTTGTCTGGAATACTGGATGATAAAACCACTGGCGCTCCTTTGGCTTTTTTGGTGGCGAATAATAAGCATAGATCGTCGGATTATAGCTCTCTGAAGGAAATTTACCGCCCTTCACATGCCGATTATACCTGGGAAATGAAATATGGAATGAGAGACTACAGGGGGGGAGGA
>JAWOBQ010000275.1:0-6215 GCA_046484255.1 Bacteroidales bacterium
AAAACCCCGGATACTAACGCAAAATACAAATAGACTAAACACAGAAAAAGCCGGTTTTAAGCCGGCTTTTTCTGTGTTTGCTTTAACCCTGACAAACAAGCCGGCAGACGGTACCTGAAGGTAAATCAAGTGGAATATCTTTCGCATCAAACAGAAATTCATGCCGAATTCCGGATTGAATTAACCAAAGCATTAGCCAATTACCGGCTTTTGACATTTTAAAAGCACACTATTTTGTCCAATGCTTTCTGGATTGGAGATGAAGATTCCACCGGACAACGTTATGTCTCCGCGCAGAAATACTCAAAAAACAAGAGAACACTTTCGGAGCTCTATCCACGTACAGATCGTTGTCCACAGATTTTTATATTGGATACTATCGGGATGACTTCATACAAGTGGATGTTGAACATATTCTTCTTGAAGGTTGGCTTTATCCTGCCTGCACTTATTCAATCATGTTCAAAAAATCAGATTCATTTATAATGCTGACATTTAATTTTTTAGCTTGTTCTCGTTTCTTCGCTCCCATATTTTCACCTGCGATCAGGTAATCCAATTTTGAGGACACAGAAGAAACATAAATACCTCCATTATCCTCCACAGCCTTTTTTATCCCTTCCCGGTCGAAATTCTCCAGTTTTCCACTGGCGATAAAACGTTTTTGTTGCAATTTCCCGGAACGCTCTGTTTTATCTTTCATCTCCATGTTCAGGCCATGTGCTTTAAGTCTTCTGATTAACCTGCAATTGTTCGTATCGCTGAAAAACGCTAACAGGCTCTCTGCTATTCGATCACCAATTTCATCCACGGTTGTAAGTTCTTCTTTGGTAGCATTCATCAGATCCTCTATATTTCCGAAATGTTCTGCCAGTTTCTTAGCCACGGTTTGGCCTACATAACGTATTCCGAGGGCATAAAGCAGCCGGGGAAATTCTACATTTTTTGAGTCCTCTATCCCTTTAAGAATATTTTCTACGGTTTTTTGCTGAAACTTCACGGTTCTGGATTTTCCCCTCAGTTCATCTACATATGTCTTTTCCAGTCCATACAATTGTTCTGCTTTAAGATCATAAAGATCGGCTGCATTCCGTATCAACCCACGATCATAGAGCAATTCCACTTTCCCTTCTCCCAGACTGAGGATATCCATCGCTTTACGGCTGATAAAATGCTCGATCTTACCCTTAATTTGTGGCGGACAGCCCTGTTCGTTAGGGCAATAATGTGCAGCTTCGCCTTCATTTCGGATAAGTTGTGTACCACATTCCGGGCATTTTTGTATAAATCTTACTTTTTTCGCATTTTCAGGGCGTTTATTTTTGTTTACTCCCACGATCTTTGGAATAATATCTCCTCCTTTTTCAACAAGCACCGTATCCCCAATTCGTACGTCCAATTGTTTGATAATATCAGCATTATGCAAAGAGGCTCTTTTTACAGTGGTTCCGGCCAGATGCACAGGCTCCAGATTCGCTACAGGAGTAACGGCACCGGTTCTCCCCACCTGATAGGTAATCGCTTTCAGGATGGTTGACCCCTGAAGGGCCGGAAATTTGTAAGCGATCGCCCAACGAGGCGATTTAGCAGTATAACCGAGTTTTTGTTGTTGGTCAAAGCGATTCACTTTAACAACCACCCCATCAATATCAAAAGGAAACGCGGAACGGTTTTCGCCCCACTCATTAACCAACTCCCATACCTGATCCAGATTCTCACATTTAGCAATATGATCCGGAACTTTGAACCCCCACGCTTTAGCTTTCATAAGGTTATCATAATGCGTAAGGGCGGGAAGATCATCTCCGGCCAGGCTATAAAAAAAACAATCCAGCGGACGTTTAGCCACAAGAGCCGATTCCTGCAATTTCAAACTGCCGGCCGTGGCATTGCGGGGATTAGCAAAAGGCGATAACCCCTGCTTTACCCGGCCCTGATTAAATTGCTCAAACGCGGCACGAAACATAATTACTTCACCACGAATCTCAAAATGTGAAGGAAAATCATTCCCCTGAAGCTTTAACGGTATACTATTGATCGTTTTTATATTCGCCGTAACCTCATCGCCTTGCACTCCATCGCCGCGGGTCACTGCCCGTTGCAAACTTCCATCCTGGTAGGTCAGACTTATGGCAACGCCATCATATTTTAGCTCACAGACATACAAAAAGTTATCTCCCAAAACTTTGCGTACACGTCTATCCCAATCACGCAACTCCCCCTCTGAATACGTATTGGCAAGTGACAACATCGGGCGATCATGAGCAACGGTAGGAAAATCCTTTGTAATATCTCCACCCACTCGCTGGCTTGGCGAATCATGTTTTTTAAACTCCGGAAACTCCTGCTCAAGCTTTTCCAGCTCCTTCATCATCATATCAAAATCATGATCCGAAATTTCCGGCTGTGCTTTAACATAATACAAATAATTATGCCGGTGAAGGGCGTTACTCAATTCTTCAATACGCTTCTGTGCTGCTGAACGATCCATATTGATCCTTTATAGTTGCCAATATAATCCTCTTTGCCGCCTATCCAAACGGAAATACAATCTTCTTCTCCTCCTCCGGGGAATACTTCCATATATAGCCATGCATATGCAAATCCCACCATATTTCGAACCAAAGCGATTTCTATTTGAAACTTCCGTTTGATATGCGTTCGCCCTAAAAATACAAAGAATATATTACAAAGCGGTTTACCCGGGCAAATTTTCTTTTTCGGAAAAAAACACAATGCCACCTGAAGAAAAACAGTTGAGAACTATTCAGAGGGATAGGTAATCGCGTCTAATTTCATTACGACATCCTCCCATTTCTCAGGCAATATTTTAGCCCCTATATCTGCAATAACTGTACCTGCCAGAAGCGATCCGATTTCAGCGGCCTTTTCCAAAGGAAGATTACGGCTTAACCCATAGAGAAATCCTGCAGCATAAGCATCCCCGGCACCGGTAGTATCCACTACTTGTTTTGCAACGGAAGGGATTTCAAGGGTTTTCCCGGATGCCTGATGCCTGATCAGCGAGCCTTTATCTCCAATTTTAACCACGGCAATTTCAGCTTTTTTTGCCAGTTCTTCTACAGACTGATGCGGCTCCATTCCGGTAAAAGCTTTCGATTCTTCTTCATTAGCAAAGAGTATATCCACATAGTCATCCACAAATTGTTTAAGGAATTCCAGATTATCTTCCACAATATTAAAACTTGCTAAATCGAGAGCTATACGCATGCCTGCGTTTTTGGCCATTTCGGCAGCTTTTAACAGTAGTTTTTGGTTTTGCACCAAATACCCTTCTATATAAAGAAGGTCATAACCCTTGAACCATTCATCACGCAGATCTTTATCTTCCAGTTCAATAGCTGCTCCCAGATATGTAGCGAATGTTCTTTCCGAATCAGGCGAGACTAAAGCCATAGCACATCCGGTATTATTCGCTTTACTTCTTTTAAAATAAGGTTTAATGCCGGCATTTTCCAGTTCTTCAAAGAAAAAATCCCCCAGCTTATCACTCCCTAAACTGCCGATAAAGCCGGTTTCCACCTCAAGCCGGGCCAGAGCATGTATGGAATTAGCCGCAGAGCCGCCGCTTGTGAGTTGCTTTTTGTTTTTCTCCGTAACCCCGGACAAACTATTGATCAAGTCAATATCGCATAACTGCATACTGCCTTTCGGAATTTCATAATTTTCCAGTACTTTATCATCATCCATTTGGGTCATGATATCAACCAGTGCATTTCCTATTCCTAAAATTTTCATCTGTTTAAATTTTTCTATATTATTTATAATCTGTTATTTATGCTTATTTGCTAAATCCTTGATTTTATGGAATTCAATCCAAAAATTTGCCCCGCTTGCCCCGCTTGCCCCGTGAAATATTTTTCTATTTCAACGGGGTGAAATATTTTTCTATTTCAACGAGGTGAAACTTCTTCCTGTTTCATAAGGATAAAATGCACCGAAGGATCATATTATATGTGATCCAAAATTCAAAAGACAACCGATCTTTATTCGCTTAAATCGCTTCGTTCACTAACGCCCGGCCGAAGGTTTCACGCAAAGGCCGCAGGGAGAAGCTCAAGCTACTCTTTGCGAGTTCTTCGTGGGGGGCATTGTTTCAGTGCTTAAGCATTTAAAAAAGCCCGGTTTTGCAACCGGGCTTATAATCATTTTTATCAAATCAAAGCCCAAATGCTTCTTTGATTTTATCTACATAGTCGAGTTTTTCCCAGGTAAAAAGTTCAACTTCTTTCTTTTCCCCATTGGCATAGATCACTTTTTTACCGGGTTGACGGCCCATATGGCCATATGCTGCCGTTTCTTCAAAAATAGGATTTTTGAGTCCGAACCGCTTAATAATGCCGTAGGGACGCAGGTCAAAAATCTTTTTCACGGTTTCGGATATTTCCTGATCCGAGTGCTTCACTTGCTTTCCGTCCGTACGCACATAGACGCCTACCGGATCAGCCACACCAATGGCGTAGGCTAACTGCACTTCTACTTCATTGGCCACATCAGCGGCTACCAGGTTTTTCGCGATATGCCTTGCGGCATAAGCAGCCGAACGGTCTACTTTTGAGGCGTCCTTTCCGGAAAACGCTCCACCGCCATGAGCTCCGCGCCCGCCGTAGGTATCTACAATGATCTTTCGCCCTGTCAGACCGGTATCGCCGTGAGGTCCACCAATTACAAATTTACCGGTAGGATTCACAAATAAACGGAAATCCCCGTCAAAATACTTTTGTACTTCCGGAGGATATTGCTCGCGTACCCGCGGAATTAAGATATTCAGCACATCCGTCTCAATTTTACTGAGCATTTCCTTCTCCGCTTTTTTGAGATTATTTTCCGATGGGACATCCGGTTTAATAAACTCATCATGCTGGGTAGAAACAACGATGGTATCAATACGCATCGGGTTTCCGTTGTCATCGTATTCCATGGTAACCTGCGATTTGGAATCGGGGCGCAGATAATTCATAACCCCATTCTGCCGGCGGATTTTCGCCAGTTCTTTGAGCAGTTTGTGCGCGATATCCACAGGTAAGGGCATATAGTTTGCGGTTTGTTTTGAAGCATATCCAAACATCATTCCCTGGTCGCCGGCCCCTTGCAATTCCGGAGCTTCCCGCTCAACGCCCTGGCCAATATCCGGGGATTGTTCATGAATGGAAGTGATAATTCCACATGAATCCGCATCAAAACGATACTCAGGCTTTGTATATCCGATACGCCGGATCACATTCCGTGATAATTCCTGAACGTCTACATAAGCCTTTGTTTTAACCTCGCCTGCTACTAAACACAAGCCCGTAGTAACCATGGTTTCACAGGCACACTTCGACTCGGGGTCTTGCTTTAAAAGTTCATCTAAAATAGCGTCTGATATCTGATCCGCTACTTTGTCCGGATGTCCTTCAGAAACAGATTCTGAAGTGAAAAAATATGACATATCTTTCGGGTTTTTAATGATTAATATCTATTAATATCTATAATGATCGGGTTTATAGGGGCCTTCTTTAGGAACACCAATATAATCAGCCTGTTCCTTGCTAAGCTCTGTAAGTGTTATATTCAAATGCTTCAGGTGCGCCAAAGCAACCTCCTCATCCAGTTTTTTCGGCAAGCGATAAACTTTATTTTCATAATCATTATTCCATAGCTCGATCTGTGCCAGCACCTGATTTGCAAAAGAATTGCTCATCACAAAAGAAGGATGACCGGTAGCACATCCCAGATTTACCAAACGCCCGCCAGCCAAAAGGATGATAGAATGACCATCAGGGAAGATGTATTCATCCACCTGTGGTTTGATATTTCGTTTGGTTATATCTTTACGCTCTTCCAGCTTTTCTACTTCGATCTCATTATCAAAATGCCCGATATTGCAAACAATGGCTTTGTCTTTCATTTTCTCCATATGATCTACCGTGATCACCGCTTTATTACCGGTAGCGGTAACATAAATATCAGCCGTAGGCAACATCTGTTCTACGGTTTTCACTTCAAATCCTTCCATGGATGCCTGTAAAGCACAGATCGGATCTGCTTCCGTAACAGTCACCTTTGCGCCGAAACCGGCCAGCCCTTCCGCACAGCCTTTTCCTACACCGCCAAAGCCACAAATTACTGATGTCTTGCCGGCGATCATTATATCAGTAGCACGCTTGATACCATCAACCAGAGATTCACGGTTACCATAGTTATTATCAAAC